>NZ_JACGMO010000044.1:0-50601 GCF_015354745.1 Micromonospora sp. S-DT3-3-22 | reverse complement strand
CGCGGCGCGGGCCGGGCCGGGGTCCGGCACCGGCGCGGCGGCCAGCAGGGCCCGGGTGTACGGGTGCGCGGGCCGCCGGTACACCGTCTCGGCGGCACCGGACTCGACGACCTGCCCCCGGTAGAGCACCACGATCCGGTGCGACAGGTGCCGCACCACCGCCAGGTCGTGGGCGATGAACAGGTGCCCGAACCCGAGGTCGGCCTGGAGGTCGGCGAGCAGGTTGATGATCTGCGCCCGGACGGACAGGTCCAACGCGGACACCGGCTCGTCGGTGACCAGCAGCCGGGGGGTGCCGACCAGCGCCCGCGCCAGGGCGATGCGCTGCCGCTGCCCACCCGAGAACTGGCCCGGGTAGCGGTGCGCCGCGTCCGCCGGCAGGCCCACCCGGCGCAGCGCCTCGACGACCAGCGCCCGACGCCGGGCCGCGTCCAGACCCCGCCGGTTGAGCAGCGGCTCGACCAGGCAGTCGCCGATCCGGCGGGCCGGGTTCAGCGAGCTGTACGGGTCCTGGAACACCAACTGCACATCGCCGCTGAGCGCCCGCCGCTGCCGCCGGCCGGCGTGCGTGACGTCCACCCCGTCGACACCGATCCGGCCGTCGGTCACCGGGGTCAGGCCCAGGATCGCGCGGGCGATCGTCGACTTGCCCGAGCCGGACTCGCCGACCAGGCCGACCGTCTCACCGGCGGCCACCGTCAGGCTCACCCCGTCCACCACCCGGGTCGCCGACCGTCGGCGTCCGAGGTCGACCACCAGGTCGTCCACCGCCAGCAACGACCGCCCGGTCATGCCGCCACCCGGCTCTCGTTCGGCCGGACGCAGCGCACGGCGTGTGCCGGGCCGGCCCGGTCCAGCGGCACCGGGGCCCGCCGGCAGGGCTCGACGGCCAGCGGGCAGCGCGGCGCGAACCGGCACCCCGTCGGCCAGTCCCCGGGCGCCGGCACCGTGCCGGCGATGGTGGGCAGCCGGCCCGACCCGGACACCCGGTGCGGATCGGCCGCCAGCAGCCCCCGGGTGTACGGGTGCCGGGGGCGGGCGAACAGCTCGGTCACCGGGCAGGACTCGACGACCTGACCGGCGTACATCACCACCGCCCGGTCGCAGAGCGCCGCCACCACCCCCAGGTCGTGGGTCACCAGCAGCACGGCGAGCCGTCGTTCCCGGCTGGTCCGGGCCAGCAGGGCCAGGATCTCGGCCTGCCGGGTGACGTCCAGCGCGGTGGTCGGTTCGTCGGCGATCAGCAGTTCCGGGTCGCCGGCCAGGGCGAAGGCGATCGCCACCCGCTGGGCCATCCCCCCGGACAACTGGTGCGGATACCGACGCGCGGTGCTATCCGGATCGGGCAGGCCGACGTCGCGCAGCAGCGCCACCACCCGCTCGCGGGCCGCCCGCCCGCCCACGCCGGTGTGCCGCCGGACCGCCTCGCCGAGTTGGGCCCCGACGCGCAGGGTCGGGTCCAGGCTGACCATCGGGTCCTGGGCGACGTACCCGATCCGCCGGCCCCGGACGGTGCGCCACTGCCGGTCGGTGGCCCGTACCAGGTCGAGGCCGGCGAAGTGGCAGCTGCCGGTGACCCGGCCGTCGCCCGGCGGCAGCCCGAGGATGCTCAGCGCGGTGACCGTCTTGCCGCAGCCCGACTCGCCGACCAGCCCGACGATCTCCCCGGGGGCGATGTCCAGGTCGACGTCGCTGACCACGGTGGTGGCGTCCGGGGTGGCCGCGCCGGGACGGCCCGGGAGCCGGACCGACAACCCGCGCACCGACAGCAGGGCGTCGGGGGCGGGGCGCGCCGGGGTGGCCGTGGACGTGGCCGGCGCGGGGACCGCCCGGTGCCGGCCGGCCCACCCGGAGCGCCGTCGGCGGGCCAGCTTCGTCGTCGACCAGGCGGCGGTCGTGCCGTCGCGGGCGGCGTCGCCGAGCAGCACGAAGGAGAGCACGGTCAACGCGACCGCCAGCCCCGGCGGGACCAGGGCCCACGGGTGACGGACGATGACCATCCGCGCCTCGTCGATCATGCCGCCCCAGCTCGGCTCCGGCGGCGGCGGCCCGAACCCGAGGAACGCCAGGCTCGCCTGCATCACCAGGGCGACCGCCGCGACCAGGGACGCCTGCACGATGACCAGGCCGCGCAGCCGGGGCAGCACGTGCCGGCGCAGGATCTGCGGTGCGGAGAGCCCGGCCAGCCGGGCCGCCGCGATGAACAGCTCCTCCCGGGTGGACCGGGTGGCGGCCCGGACCACCCGGATCAGCCCGGAGGAGAGCAGCAGCCCGAAGGTCAGCATGGCGATCGTGACGTCGCCCGGGAAGACGGCCACCACCACCAGCAGGATCACGATGGCCGGCAACGAGAACAGCAGGTCGGCCAGCCGGCCCACCAGCGCGTCGACCAGCCCGCCGAGGTAGCCGGCGAGCAGGCCCAGGCCCACCCCGACCACGGTGGCCGTCAGCACCGCCACCAGCACCCCCCACAGGGTGCCCGCCGCGCCGTACGCGAGCCGGCTGAGCAGGTCCTGACCGAGCCGGTCGGTGCCCAGCGGATGCGCGGCCGACGGTCCGGTCAGGGCGGCCGGCAGGTCCTGGTCGACCGGGTCCCGACCGGTGACCAGCTCGGGGTGCAGGGCGCAGGCCAGCACCAGCAGCAGCCACAGCACGGCGAGCAGCACCAGCGGCCGACGCAGCAACCGCACCGCCACCGCCGCCGGCCGGCTCACCGGGCACCCACCCGGGGGTCCAGCCACGCCTGGGCCAGATCGGCGAGCAGCCCGATCACCACGACGATCAGGGTGTAGCAGACCACCGCCCCCTGGAGCACCGGAATGTCGTGCTGGGCGGCGGCGAGCGCGGCCCCGGAGCCCAGGCCGGGCAGTCCGAAGATGTTCTCGATCAGCACGGTCGCGCCGAGCAGGCTGGCGGAGATCACCCCGAGCAGCGCGACCACCGGCACCGCCGCGGTGCGTAACGCGTGCCGGTAGACGATCGACCGGGTGGACAGCCCGTTGGCCTGCATCACCCGGACGAAGTCGCGGCTCAGCACGTCCAGCATGGAGTCGCGGGTCTGTTTGGCCACCGCGGTGACCGCCGCCAGCGACGTCGCGGCCACCGGCAACGCCAGCGACCGCAGCCACTGCACCGGGGACTCCCCGAACGGGACGTAGCCGGTGGCCGGGAAGAGCCGCCACCGCACCGCCAACCAGGTGATCAGCACCAGGGCCAACCAGAATCCGGGTACGGCGAGACCCACCACCGAGGCCACGTCGACCAGCCGCCCGAGCGGTCCACCCCGGACGGCGCTGAGCACGCCGAGGGCGGTGCCGACCACGCCGACGGTCAGCGTGGCCAGCAGGATGAGCGACAGCGTCGGGGCCAACCGGCTGGCGATCAACGGGCCGACGGCCGTGCCGGTGCTCACCGACCGGCCCAGGTCGCCGTGCACGGCGTCGGCCAGCCAGCTGAGGTACTGCACGGTCAGCGGCCGGTCCAGCCCCATCTGCCGGTGCAGGGCCTCGACCTGCTCGGGCGGGGCCAGCGGACCGAGCACCGTGCGGGCCGGGTCACCGGGCACCAACGAGATCAGCAGGAAGCACAGGACCGACACGACGAACAGCAGTGGCCCGGTCCAGGCCAGGCGGCGCAGGACTAGCCGGACCATGGCCACCGGTGGCCGTCCGCACCGACGCCCCGACGGGCGTCGATCCCCCCTGTGGTCGTACGGCCGGCCGGGTCGCCGGCGTCGTCGAGTCTGATGGCGTCACGCTCCAGCCGTCGGTGGTCAGGGACGACCCACCGACGTCCGTGATCAGCGGCGCGTCAGGGGCCGTGTCCACGCTGGCAGAGCGGAGGTACCGTTGTCTTCCGCAGACGTGCTCACCCGGTGGGTTTCCCGGCACCGCCACCGGTGTGCGATAGAACTTCCGCGACGAGCATGTCCCACGTGGCGCGGGGCGGCATCTGGTGCCCCACCCCCTGCAACGGCAACAGCCGGGCGACGGGCAGTTCGGCGGCCAACGCCTCCCCGTGCCCGTACGGGAAGAGCGGGTCCTCGGTGCCGTGCACCACCAGGGCCGGTGCGGTGATCCCGGGCAGCGCGTCGCGGTACTCCGGCCCGCCGTCGATCGACCAGTGGTTGGCCAGGCTGGCCCGGATGTCGACGGTCCGCGCCACCGCCCGCGCCACGAGTTCCCGCAGCTCCGCCCCGGCCAGCGGGACACTGCCCGTCAACGGTCGCTGGCCGGCGGCGATGTGCTCCACGATGGAGTCCGGGTCGTCCCAGTCCGGGTCGGGGCGGGACTCCCCGAAGCTCGCCATCAGCGCCCGCGACATCGGCGGCAGGTCGGGGTAGGGGCGCTTGCCGATCCGCAGGGCGGGGCTGGTCGAACTCAACGTCAGCGAGGCGACCCGGTGCGGGTGCTCCACGGCGAGCCGCTGGGCGATCGCGCCGCCCATCGAGATGCCCCAGACGTGCGCGGCCCCCAGGTCGAGCCGGTCGATCAGGGCGGCGGCATCGGTGACCAGGTCGTCGAAGTGGTAGTCGGGGGAGCCGGCCGGCCAGCCGGTGGAACGGCCGGTGTCCCGGTGGTCGTAGCGCACCACGTACCGGCCGCCGTCGGCGAGTCGCCGGCACAGCCCGTCGGCCCACCAGTCCATCGAGTTCGACGCCCCGCTGACCAGCAGCACGGCGGGGTGCCCCGGTGCGCCGAAGGTGTCGACGCAGAGCTGTACGCCGTTGGCGGGGACGTGTCGCTCCGTCCCCGCCATCAGCCCCTCGTCGCCAACGGTCCGATATGTGCTCAAGACGGTCTCCTCATGCCCTCGGACCACGCGCGGGAATTCCGCGACCACCGCCGGTCACCATGCGGGAGATTATCCGCCCCACCGTTCGAGCAAACCGCGTAAAACGCCGGCTATGCCACGAGATGTTCCAGCGAGTCGAGCAGGTCGTCGAGGTCGTCGGTGACCACCGCGCCGTCCCGCCACCGGGCCAACGGGTCCGTCCGCACCGCCGCCCGCAACCGCTCGACCCGCTGCGCCTGCGGCTGCGGGACCGTCCCGTCGTCGGCCCCCCGGGCCAGTGCCGCGTCGATCCGGTCCAGCCGCGCCCCGGCGGTCTCCCACACCGCCTCCGCCGCCGTCACCACCTCGGCGACCCCCCGGAACAGCTCGTCCATCCGGGCCACCGCCCCCGCGACGGTCAACTCCACCCGGCCGTCGTCGGTGATCCGTCGCCGGGAGAGCGGCGGCGGCGGGCCGGTGACCACCACGGACGCCTGGTCGAGCAGCGCGCTGACCCGGGCCAGCTCCGCCGCCGACGGCTGCCCGGGACCGGCGAACGGCCGGACCGCCTCGTCGACCACGGCCGAGTAGGCGTGGTAGACCGTCCACAACTGGGCCAGGTCCGTCCGGGCCGCCGCCCACCGGCGGGCCGACTCCCCGGTCAGCTCGGCGGCGGCCAGCAGGTGCCGGTCCAGGTGCCGCTCCAGGTCCACCAGGTTGGCCTGGATGGCGTCCCGGTCGGTGACCGCCGCCGCCACCGCCGCCCCGGCCTGCGGGCCGGACAGCACCTCGACGGTGGCGGTGGCCAGCAGCGGGGCGCGCAGCAGCGCCGGGGGTCGCGGCGTCGGCCGTCGTCGCCGGGCCAGCAGGTCGTCCACCCGGGCGGCGAGCGGCTGCTCGACCAGCCGGTGGCTGAGCGTGGCCAGCAGCACCGCGCCGAGCAGCGTCACCGTCTCCAGCTCCCAGAACCCGGCCGTGCCGTACAGCTCGCGGATCGGGCGGACGGCGCCGCTGAACACCGCCCCCGGCTGGAGGTAGAAGTGCATCACCGCGAAGTGCCACAGGTAGACGCCGTAGGAGACCCGTCCCAGGTGGACCACCGGGCGGGCGGTCAGCACCGCGTCCACCACCCGGGTCCGGGCCGCGCCCGGGGACACCAGCGGCAGCGACGCGAACAACCCGAACAGGGCCACCATCAGGTACGTCATGAACAGCCCGCTGGTCGAGTAGATCGCGTCCATCCCGATCACGCTGAACGGGCGGGCGCAGTTGACCAGGTAGACCACGACCGCGGCGACCCAGAACAACCCCGGGCGCAGCGCGGCGAACCGCAGCAGCCGGGGGGTGTCCCCGGGCGACACCTGCGCCAACGCCAGCAGCACGGCCAGCCCGAGACCGATGCCGATGGTCGGCGCGAACCCCTGCGGCCACCAGAACACCATCCGGTTGTCCCAGCCGTTGCCCTTGACGAAGAACAGCCAGCCGACACCGATGGCGATCAGCACCGGCACCGGCAGCAGCAGCCGGCGGGCCCGCGCCACCGGGGTCGCGCCCCGGGCGGCGAAGCGGTGACTCGCCCAGGCGATCAGCGGCAGCGCCAGGTACCACTGGACCATGCTCGGCACCGTCCAGCTGACCTCCATCCCGTTGATGAAGTGCGGCGCGAACGGGCTCGGCGAATAGATCTGCAACAGCAGCAGCGGACGCAGCACGTACCAGGGGCCGTCGATGGCGTCCCGGTTCAACGCCACCAGCACCACCAGGTACATCAGGTAGTACGCCGGCAGCAGCCGCATCAGCCGACGGACCATCGTCGCGCCCTGCGGCGGGCGCGGCCGGCCGGCGATGATCGCCCGGGCCAGCGGCAGGTAGAGGTAGAGCGCGGGCAGGACGAAGAACACCCCGATGAACGAGGGCAGCCCGCTGACGAAGAACCCGCCGAGGAAGTTGCTCGGCGGTCGGGGCGCACCCAGCGCCTTGGTGCCCAGCAGCCCGGAGAACATCGCCACGTGCACGGTCAGCAGCGCCAACGCCGCCAACCCGCGGATGCCGAAGATCGCCGGGTCCCGGTCACCGCCCGTGCGGCCCGTGGCGGCCGTGGCCCCGCAGCTGTCCCTGGTCGTCACGCTCACGTACTCGTCCTTTCGGTCCGGCCGGCGGTGCGCCGACCGGGAGCCGGCCGGGACCCACGGCACGCGGGATGGTGTCGCCCCTGTCCAGCGGGCCGGTGGTCAGCGCAGGACGGACCGCACGAAGCGCAGCGTCGTACGCACCTCCGGGCTCTCCGCCAGCTCCAGCGCCCGCTTCAACTCGGGCACCCGGTCGACGACCAGGTCCCGCAGCCGGCGCAGCTCGGCGGAGTTGATGCTGAAGGTCGTGGTCCCGTCCTCGTTCTCGGTCACCTGCGGCACGTGTCCGCCTCCTCGTCTCGGCCGTCCGTGCGGCGCCGGACACCGGCGTCCACACCGTCGGGGCCGCGACCGTGGCGGCACCCGTCGTACCCGGTTCGAGGATGGAACCGGCGAGGTGGGGGGTCATCTCCGAGCGTGCTCACCGCCCCGGCCGGCCCGCCCCGGCAGCTCGGGGCGACCGTCCGCATTGGGCACGTACGAGGACGTGCCGTCCCGCCGGTTCTGCTTCCATGGGCAGCACACCTGGCGAGCCGCACGCCCGGCGGTGTGCGCGGCGGGGCGCTTCCCGTCCCCGCCCCGCGTGGGCCGCCGACCGAGTTCAGGGAGGCACCGCAGATGGGCGACCACGTCGCAGCGAGCAGGACCGCGCGAAGCGGTGGGGTGACCGACCGGGTACGCGCCGCCTTCGGCGGCCGGCCGGAGGCCCCGGTGACGCCACGCATCCTGGGCGACCGGGCGGTGGTGGCCGGCGGCAGCATCGCCGGCACGCTGGCCGCCCGGGTGCTGTCCGACTGGTACCGCGAGGTCGTCGTCGTGGACCGCGACGAGGTGCTCGGGGTCACCGGCATGCGCAAGGGCGCGACGCACGCCGTGCACGCGCACGGGCTGCACGCCCGGGGCTACCTGATCCTGTCCGACCTCTTCCCCGGCCTGCTCGACGACGCCAAGGAACTGGGCCTGCCGGTCCGCGACTTCGGGCTGATGCGCTGGTACTTCAACGCCCGCCCGATCGCCCGTACCGAGACCGGGCTGCTCTCCGTCGCCGGCAACCGGCCGGTGCTGGAGAACTACCTGCGGTCCCGGGTCGCCGGGCTGCCCAACGTGACCTACCGCCAGCACACCGACGTGCTGGGGCTGGTGGCCACCGGGGACCGGGGCCGGGTCACCGGGGTCCGCGTCCAGGAGCGCACGCCGGGCAGCCCCGAGGAGCGGCTCGACGCCGACCTGGTCGTCGACGCCACCGGCCGGGGGTCCCGGCTGCCGGTCTGGCTGGTCGAGCTGGGCTACGAACGGCCGGTCGAGGAACGGATGACGATCGGGCTGGCGTACACCACCCGCACCTACCGGCGGCGGCCCGGCACCTTCGACGGGCCGGTCGCGATCAACCCGGTGGCCTCGCCCGAGCACCCCCGGGGGGCGTTCTTCGGGCAGACCGCCACCGGCGACTTCCGGCTCAGCCTGACCGGCATCCTCGGCGACCACCCGCCGACCGACCCGGAGGGCTTCGAGGACTACGTCCGGACCCTGCCGGTGGCCGACATCCACCAGGCGGTCCGTGACGCGGACCCGACCGGCGAGGCGGTGTCGTTCACCTTCCCGGCCAGCGTCTGGCGGCACTACGAGCGGCTGTCCCGGTTCCCGGCCGGGCTGGCCGTGCTGGGCGACGCGGTGTGCAGCTTCAACCCGGTCTACGGCCAGGGCATGACCGCCGCGGCGATGCAGGTGACCGCGCTGCGCCGGTTCCTCGACCGGCAACCGGCCGCCGACGGCCGCTCCTACCTGCGGGACGTGGCCCGGCTGATGCGCCACCCGTGGCAGCTGTCCACCCGTACCGACCTGGACTTCCCCGGGGTGGGCCCGAAGTCGCTGCCGATCCGGCTGCACAACGCCTACCTGGTCCGCCTCCAGTACGCGATGACCAAGGACCCCGAGGTCACCCGGGCGTACATGCGGGTCGCCGGGCTGGTCGACCCGCCGCGCATGCTGTGGCGGCTGCCGCTGGTGCTCAGGGTGCTCCGGCTGGCCAGGGACATGCCGGCCACCTCGCCGGTCCCCGTGCCCGCCCCCATCCCCGCTCCCAACCCCGCTCCCGAGCCGGCCTCCGGGGCGGGAGACGAGCCGGCGGGCCCGGTGGACGCCGGGCAGCGCTCCGGGTCCTGACCTTCCGGGGCCGCAGCCCGGGGACAGCAGCCGGAGCCGGCGCGGGAACCGGCTCCGGCTGCACCCCCGCCGAACCGCTACCCCGGTCCTCGTCACCCGGCGTCGGCGGTGCCGGTGACGCGCGGCGACTGCCGCAGCCGCCGCCGACCTCGCCGTGCCGGCCCGGCGAGGTCGGCGTGCCGCTGGCGGGAGCGTCAGCGCGGAGGGTGTTATGCCCAGCAGGCATGAATATGCCTGCTGGGCATGTGGCTGCCGGAGAAACCCGACCGGGTTCCGCACCGGTCCCCGTGGGGGTCAGCCGGTCGGCTCCATCGCGTCCGGGACGCCGGCCAGGGCGGGGCCGTAGCGGCGGGCCGCCGTCAGGGCCGCCCAGGCGGTGACCGTGACCAGGGCGTCGTCGTCGGGATGGTGCGCCCGGAAGTCCGCCACCACGGCGTCGGTCACCTGGTAGGAGGCGAACGCCGTGAGCAGGGCGAGCCGTCCCGCCGGCCGCTCCGCCGGAGGCAGCGCAGCGACCGCGTCGTCCACCCAGGGGCGGGCGCTGACGCCGGTCGGGCCGTCCTGCGGGTCGGCGCAGCGGGCGACGACCAGCTCCCGTACCCCGGCGGGCACCACCTGCCGGCCGGCGTCCCCGATCGCGGCGTAGCCGCGCGCCATCGCCTCGGCGAGCACCGTCGGGCCCGCCCAGGCCAGGTCGGCCGGCGGCGCGACCTCGGGCAGCAGCGCCAACGCCGCCCCCGGCGGGCGGGGTCGGCGGGCCAGCGCACCCATCACCCGGGCCGCCGTGCGGTGCACCATTCCCCGCGCCACCGGCGGGGCGGCGGGCAGCGGCGAGTCCTGGAGGAAGACGTTGACCATCCGGTTGAGGTAGTGGAAGACCACCGCCACCCCGACCAGTTCCGGCAGCTGGTCCGGCGGCGCCGGTGGCGGCCCGGCCGGCCCGTGCGGGGAGGGTCGCCGCGCCCACCGCGACAGCGGACCCCACTCGCCGTCGTCGAGCCGGTCCACCGGCGGACCGGCCCCGTCGAGGGTCGGCAGCAGCCCGACCAGGGCCGCCCCGTGCACGTCGACGCAGTACGGGCAGCGGTTCGCCACGGACACCGCCGCCGCCACCGTCTCCTTGGCCGGTCGCCCCGCCGCCCCGGTGGCCACCAGGGTCTCCCGCAGCATCGCCCAGCTCGCCGCCAGCACCTGCGGCGCGGGGGAGTGCAGCGCCACCGGTGGCGCGAGCATGCCGAAGTCCTGCTCCACCTGGGCGTACACCCGGGCGACGAGGCCGTCCGCGCGGTGCGGGGCGACCGGGCGGACGTGCCGTACGTGGGCGAGGACGGTGCGCCGGGTGGCGCGGGCCAACAGGGTCCCCACGGTCATCCCCTTCCAGGTCGGGGCGGTCCCCCGGCCGGATGCCGGGGGACCGTGGTCGGGGTCAGCGGGCCTGGAGCACGGCGCGTCGGCCGGCGGTCGCGCCGTCCGGCGCGGGAGCGCCGTAGGTGACCGCGATCCCGCGTTCCCGGGCGGCCCGGACGATGCCCGGCACGGCCCGTTCGGCCAGCGCGCTGATCGTCAGGGCCGGGTTGACGGTGAGCGCGCCGGGCACCGCCGACCCGTCGGTGACGAAGATGCCCGGGTGGCCGCGCAGCTCGTGCCGGTCGTCCAGGGCGGAGGTCGCCGGGTCGTCACCGATCCGGCACGACGCCAGCGGGTGCACGGTGTACGCGCCCACCAGGTCGTTGGTCCACGGCATCACCTTCGCCAGGCCGTCGCGTTCGACGATGTCCTTGACGTCGGCGTCGGAGAGGTTCCAGCCCCGCCAGGTGTTGGCCGTGGGCTGGTAGCGCAGCGGGCCGTGGCCCAGCATCTGCTGGGAGAACCGGTGCGCGTTGCCGGTCTCCGGCGGCGGCCCGAACACGCCCTCGTTGTCGTCCTCGGACATGGTGAAGACGGTCAGCCACGACTTGAAGTGCCGCATCAGCTCCTTCTTCTCCACCCCGAACCAGCTCGGGCCGGTCGCGTCGGGCACCTGGGCGAGGATGGTGCCCAGGCCGGGCGGGAAGTAGAGCTGCTCCAGCGAGTACCGCTCGTACTCGGGCAGGCTGGCGTCGAGCCGGTCCCAACTGGCCACCGTCGGCCCCCGGCCGATCTGGTACGCCTCGTAGGCGACGCCGTCACCCCGGTCCAGGCCCAGCACCTCGCGGACCCGGTCCTCGTCGAACACGGCCGTGTTGAGCCGTTCCCCGTTGCCGGAGAAGTAGCGGCCGACGGCCCTCGGCATCGTGCCCAGCGTCGCCTCGGACCGTTGCAGGATGACCGGGGTGGCCCCGGCGCCGGCCGCGACGATGACGATCTTCGCGTCGATGGTGCCCGTGTCGTGCAGGATGCGGTAGTCCTCGTCGTCGACGATCCGGTAGTGCACCCGGTAGCCGCCGTCGTCGGTGCGGGACAGGTGCTGCACCTCGTGCAGCGGCCGGATCGTCGCCCCGTGGGCCAACGCCGCCGGTAGGTAGTTCAGCAGCAGCGACCGCTTGGCGTCGAACCGGCAGCCGGCCATCATCCAGTTGCAGTTGGTGCACTTGTCCAGGTCGATCGCCGACGGCACCGGGTTGGCCGTCCGGCCGGCGTGGGCACACGCCGCCGCCCACAACCCACCCGGGTACGGCACCTGGTCCCAGCTCTGACTGGTGACCGGCAGCGCCTCGACCACCCGGTCGTACCACGGGTCCAGGGTGTCCCGGTTGATCGCGGCCGGCCACATCCGGCGGCCGATCGAGCCGTGCCGTTCGAAGACGAACCGGGGGGCGCGCGGCATGGTGGCGAAGTAGACGACGCTGCCGCCGCCCACGCAGTTGCCGCTGAGCACGCTCATCCCGTCCCCGACGACGAAGTCGAACGCCCGGGTGTACGACGAGCCCAGCTCGAAGTCGTGGTCGAACTCCTGGCTGGACAGCCACGGTCCGCGTTCCAGGATCACCACCTTCGCGCCACCGGCGGCCAGGTGGTAGGCGGTGATCGCGCCGCCGAAACCGCTGCCGATGATCAGGACGTCGGTGCTTTCGGTGCTGCTCATGCCGGGCTCCCGGTGGGGGTCGTGTCGGGGTGCAGGGGGGCCAGGGGACGGCCGTAGGAGTAGTTCGGGTAGCGCCACAGCCCGTCGACGTCCGGCCGGTGGTAGCCGAGGTGCACCAGTCCGGGGTGCCCGTCGGCCAGCGCCGCCACGGTGGGCAGGTGCGCCGCGCTGTCGAAGGCCATGTTGCTGAACAGCGCCAGCCCGACCCACATCTGCTTCTCCGGGTGCTCCGGGTCGGTCAGCCGGCGGACCAGTTCGGTGCGGTGCTCGAACGGCAGGGCCACGAAGGCCGGCAGCGTCGGGTCGAGCGCGACGCCCTGCTCGGCGGCGTACTCCCCGGCGTGCATGTCGAGGGTGACGGCCAGCCCGTCGAGCGAGTCGGCCAGGCCGCCGGCCGGCAGCTCCAGCAGTTCCAGCGCCCCGGCGGCGACCGCGCCGCCACCGGGGGCGGCGCCCGCCACCGCCCGGTCGTCCGGGCTTCTCTTCTCGCCCGGAACAATGGTGTCGGCGAAGGCCTCGATGGTCATTGTCCGCGCTACGTCTGCGTCGGTGGTATCGGACTGCACGACGACGCCTCCTGTCCGGTGCGAAATTGTTCCGGGAGAAACTGCGGTAATGCGTTCACCGTGGATCGCGCGAATGTCCGTGCCGCCTCGTGGCGGTGGAATCCGGGCACCGTTGCCGCACGATTCCTTTGCCGCACATCGTGCACGCACCGGGCCCACCGAAACACCTTCCGAAGTGCGCTGGGCACCCCGTCGTGACCCCGGTCGCCGCCGGGCGACCGGCGGAGGTGGCCCGTCCCGGCCGGTGGCGGGCCGGCCGGTGGACGCACCTGCGCACGCCCGGAGAAGCGGGACGACCGCCGTGGCCCGGACGATGAGTGCACCCGTGACCGGCGTGCGCCCGCAGGTGCCCCGGCGGGTCCCCGACCGCTGCCCGACGGCACCGACCGTCCGGCGTTCCCCCAGGGAGATGGCCATGCCGACCACCCTCGGTTCGCTCCGCAGGCTGCTGCTCACCCCGGCCCTGGCCGAGGTGACCTTCGCCCGGCGCGGCTTCCCCGTCGTCGAGTCGGCGGCGACCCGCCGACTGGAGGCCATCCCGCAGACGGTGATCTGCGGGTTCGAGTGGGCGATCGACGCCCGCGACCAGTGGGAGGTGGAGCGACGCCTGGAACTGGTCGACGTCGAGCTGCGCGGGTTCGCCTACGAGGGGGCCACGATGGCCTTCACGGTCCGCGACGCGATGGCCGGCGGGCGTGGCCACCGGACCCGGGACCTGCTGCGCGGACGGGCCGAACGGCACACCTTCCTCACCTACATCGGGATCGGCTTCGCCATGGCCCGGCTGCCCCGTCCACTGTGGCGGCGGGTCCTGCCCGACCTGACCGGCATGCGGTACTACCCGACGATGAGCTGGCTGGCCGTCGACGGGTACGGCTTCGACCGGGCCTACTTCGACACCGACCAGTGGGTACGGCAGCAGTACCGCCCCGCGGCGTACCCCTGGCAGGGGCATCCCGACTACTTCACGCGCGCCTGCGACCAGGGCGTCGGCCGGGCGCTGTGGTTCATCCACGGCGCCCAGCCGGAGCAGGTGGCGACCGCCGTGGAGCGGTTCGACCGGTCCCGGCGTCCCGACCTGTGGAGCGGCGTCGGACTGGCGGCCACGTTCGCCGGTGGCTGCGACGCGGCCGGCCTGGCCACGCTGGCGCGGCTCAGCGGCGTCGACCGCCCGCACCTCGGCCAGGGGGCCGTGTTCGCCGCGAAGGCCCGCGACTACTCGGGTCACATCCCCGGGCACACCGGGGTGGCGTTGCACGCCCTCGCCGGAATGACGGTGGAGCACGCCTCCGTGCTGGCCGACGACGTCGCGGTGGACACCGCCGCCGGGCCGGACCTGCCGGCGTACGAGCTGTGGCGGGCCCGGGTGCGCGACCGGGTGCCGGCCGTCGACCCGGCGACCCCGGCCTGAACCGGTCGGCGGACAGCCGGCGGCCCCCGTCCCGCTCCGGGACGGGGGCCGCCGGCCGTCACGCCGCGATGGTGTCGAACTGGCCGGGTGCACGGCCGGGGCCGGCCGGACCCCGGTAGGCCTGCGCCAGGTCCAGCCAGCGGTCGGCCTCCGCGCCGACGGCGGTCAGCGCCAGGTCGGCGCGGTGCCGGCGGCGGGTGACCAGCAGGCACAGGTCGGCCGCCGGGCCGGTGATCCGCTCGGTCGCGTCCGCCGGCCCGAACTCCCAGACCTCCCCGCCGGAGGGGGCGGTGATCTCGAAGCGCAGCGCGACGTCCGGGGTGTCCAACCCCCGGGCCTGGTAGCCGAAGTCCCAGGTGCGGACGGCGAAGTCGACCAGGTGCCGCAGCCGGTCGGTGCGTTCGGGGCGGACCCCGAGCGTGTCGGCGATGTCCTGGCCGTGGCCGAACAGCTCCATCATGCCGGCGGCGGCCAGCACCGGCGCGGGCAGCGGCCGGACCAGCCAGGGCACCGTCTGCCCGGCCGGCACCGCGGCCAGGGCCTGCTCGGCGGTGGCCCGTTCCTCGCGCCACTTGGCCAGCAGCGCCGGTGGCGGCGCGGACAGGTACGGCGAGAGCGCGGTCCGGACGTTGCGGTTGAAGTCGGGCCCGAACTGCTGGGCGAGCGCGATGAACCCCGCCGGGTCCGCCGCGGCCAGGCCGGCCAGCCGGAAGGTGGCCGCCAGATGGGCGATCTGGTGGGCGATGGTCCACTCCGGCGCGGGGGTGTCCAGCGCCCACTGCGCCTCGTCGAGGCCGGCCACCATCCGGTCGACGGCGTCACCCTCCAGGGTCAGGTCGACGAAGACGTCGTTCCGTGCGCTCACGCGTCTGTCCTTCCGCTCGTCAGCAGGGGCGAGCGTGGCCCGGCGCGTCCGAGGGCGCCGGTTGCCACGCACGACGCCGATCCCGTCGCCGCCTGACGCGCGGGGCGGCCGGTGGCCGGGCCCACGTCGACGGCGTCACGTCAGCACCAGCAGCATGCGGGCCGGGCGCGGGCGCTGTCTTCTCTCGTCATGCGCTGGCGCCCCACCGCCGTCGTCGCCGCCACGACGCGCGTGGGCCCGATTGTGGGCGCCGGCCGCCGGGTGCGCATCCGCGCCCATGCGGCGGGTTGCGCACCGTGGAAGAACCACCGGCCGGGCCGACCGGCGCATGCTGACCACGATGGGCCCGGCCGTCGACGTCCGGCGAACCCCGGCAGGTACGCGGGCCCGCCAGGGGGAGAGGTCATGGTCGCCGCACGGGTCGCGTCCTCGGTGGTACGCCGGCAGGTCAGGTACGTCACGCCGGTGCCGGCCGGGACCGCCCGGGGGCTGGTGGCCGACGTCTACGCCCAGGCGGAGCGGGAGCAGAAGCTGGTGGTGCCGCCGGTGCTGCTGCACTCCCCGGCGCCGCCGGTGCTCGCCGCGTACTGGATGTTGCTGCGGGAGCCGCTCGTGGCGGGGCGGACGGTGGACCGTCGCACCAAGGAGGCCGTGGCCGCCGGGGTCTCGGTGGCGAACACCTGCCCGTACTGCGTGGACATGCACAGCATCAGCCTGTACGACCTGGCCACCGAGGACGACGCGGAGGCCGTCGCCGACGACCGGATCGTCGACCTTCGGGACCCGGCGGTACGGGCGGTGACCGGCTGGGCCCGGCAGGCCCACGCCACCGCGCCGGCCGCCCCGTTCCCGGCGGCGCACGCCCCGGAGCTGGTCGGCGTGGTGGTCGCCTTCCACTACCTGGCCCGGGTGGTCAACGTGTTCCTGCCCGACCACCTGCTGCCGGCCGGGCTGACCGGGGCGGCCCGACGCCGGTTCAAGCGGGCCGTCGGCCGGCTGCTGCGCCCCACCCTGCGCGGTGCGCCCCGGCCGGGACGGTCGCTGGCGCTGCTGCCGGCGGCGACGCTGCCCGACGACGCCGGATGGGCCGCCGCCGACCCGGTGATCGCCGGTGCGGTGGCCCGTGCCTACCGGGCGTTCGACCGGGCCGGCGAGGAGGCGGTGCCGGCCCCGGTCCGGGCGCTGCTGCGCGAGCGGCTCGACCGGTGGGACGGCTCGTCACCCGGCCCCGGCCGGGGCTGGTACGACGACGCCTGCGCCGGGCTGCCCGAGCCGGACCGGGCGGCGGGCCGGCTGGCGTTGCTGACCGCGTTCGCCTCCTACCGGGTCGACGACGAGGTGGTCGGGGCGTTCCGGCGGACCGCGCCGACCGACCGGGCGCTGGTGCAGGCGGTCGCCTGGGCGGCGTACGCGGCGGCCCGGGAGGTCGGCCGGCGCTGCCTGCGCCCGGCCGCCCGGTGAACCCGCCGGTCAATTACCGGGCCCGCTGGGTAATGCGCCGGTGGCGCACCTTAGAAGTAGACGATCTGTTTCGCCGCTGAAAACATAACTTCAGGAGGCATCCCTCCTGACGTGCGAGAAGATAGGGGGACGCCCGGTGTCGAATCTATTCCTGAGACTGCGGCGACGCATTATCACGCCATCGTCCTCGGCGACCAAACTCGACGTTCGCGGTTTCCACCGAAAGAATCCGGCGGCCGTCGAACTGTTGGAAACCGTCGGCGAATCATTTCTGACCGGGTACGCCGCGGCCGCCGAGGCCCGCACCCCCGCCGACGCCGAGCCGGCGCTGGAGGCGGTGCGTCCGCAGTTCCGGGGCTTCGCCTACGAGGGGGCCGCGATGGCCCTCGCCGTGCTGGACGCCCTGCCCGGCGGCCGGTCGGACCGGGTGCAGACGTTCCTGGCCGGCCGGGGCGCCGACCACGTCTACATGGCCTACGTGGGGGTCGGCTGGGCGATGGCCCGGGTGCCCCGGTTCCGCTGGTCGAAGCTGCACGCCCCGGACCCGCTGCTGCGCTGGCTGGCCCTCGACGGCTACGGCTTCCACCAGGCGTACTTCCACACCCGCCGGTACGTGCACGAGCAGTACCAGGAGCCGGACTTCCCGTGGCCGGCCGACGGCCCCCGCTGGTACGCCCGCCGCGCCATCGACCAGGGCATCGGCCGGGCGATGTGGTTCGTCGGCGGCACCGACGCCGGGGTGGTCGCCGACCTGATCGACAGGTTCCCCGCCGAGCGTCGCAGCGACCTGTACGGCGGCGCGGGCCTGGCGGCCACGTACGCCGGGGGCGCCGACGCCGACGAACTGCGCCTCTTCCTCGACCGGGCCGGCAAGCACCGCGCCGACGTCGCCCAGGGCAGCGCGTTCGCGGCGACCGCCCGGCTCACCGCCGGTCTGGAGACCCCGCACACCGCCCGGGCCACGTCGGTGCTGGCCGGCACCACCCCGGCCGAGGCCGTCCGGATCTGCGACGAGCAGCGGCCGACCGGCGGCGACAGCCCGCTGGAGCCCGCCTACGAGATCTGGCGTCAGGCCATCGCCGACGAACTCCGGGTACGCGGAAGGCACTGACCGGGGACGTCCCCGTCCCCCGTCCCCGTCCCGCCCCGCGCCGGTGGTCCCGGCGCAGCCTCCCTCCCCACACCTGCCCACGCCTCGGCAGGCGCCTCGCCACGCCCGTGGCGACCCGAACGGTAAGGAGATCGTGCCCGCATGACCAGGATCGCCATCGTTGGCATGGCGTGCCGATACCCGGACGCCACCTCGCCCCGAGAACTGTGGGAGAACGCCCTCGCCGGTCGCCGGGCCTTCCGCGCGCTGCCCGACGTCCGCATGCGGTTGGCGGACTACTGGGACGCGGAGCCGAGCGCCCCGGACCGGTTCTACGCCCGCACCGCCGCCGTGATCGAGGGGTACGAGTTCGACCGGCTCGCCTACAAGATCGCCGGCAGCACGTACCGCTCCACCGACCTGACCCACTGGCTCGCCCTGGACATGGCCGCCAAGGCGTTGGGCGACGCCGGCTTCCCGGCGGGGGAGGGGCTGCCGCGCGACCGCACCGGTGTGGTCGTGGGCAACACCCTCACCGGTGAGTTCGCCCGCGCCAACGTGCTGCGGCTGCGCTGGCCGTTCGTCCGCCGTACGGTCGCCACCGCGCTGCAACAGCAGGGCTGGGAGGACGACCGGCTGGCGACCTTCCTCGACGAGCTGGAGGACCGCTACAAGGCGCCCTTCCCGGAGATCGACGAGGACACCCTCGCCGGGGGCCTGTCCAACACCATCGCCGGCCGGATCTGCAACTACTTCGACCTCAACGGCGGCGGATACACCGTCGACGGCGCCTGCTCGTCGTCGTTGCTGTCGGTCGCCACCGCCTGCCGGGCCCTGCTCGACGGCGACCTCGACGTCGCGGTGGCCGGCGGGGTGGACCTGTCCATCGACCCGTTCGAGATCGTCGGCTTCGCCAAGACCGGCGCGCTGGCCCGCGACGAGATGCGGGTCTACGACCGGCACTCCAACGGCTTCTGGCCGGGGGAGGGGTGCGGGATGGTGGTGCTGATGCGCGAGGCCGACGCGCTCGCCGCCGGCCACCGCAGCTACGCCACCATCGCCGGCTGGGGCATCTCCTCCGACGGCAAGGGCGGCATCACCCGTCCCGAGGTCAACGGCTACCAGCTCGCCCTGCGCCGGGCGTACGAGCGGGCCGGGTTCGGCATCGAGTCGGTGCCGCTGTTCGAGGGGCACGGCACCGGCACCGCGGTCGGGGACGCGACCGAGCTGACCGCCCTGTCGCAGGCCCGCCGGGAGGCCGACCCGACCGCCCCGCCCGCCGTGATCAGCTCCATCAAGGGCATGATCGGGCACACCAAGGCGGCGGCCGGGGTGGCCGGCCTGATCAAGGCGGCGCTGGCCGTGCACCACCAGGTGCTGCCGCCCGCGCTCGGCTGCGTCGACCCGCACGAGCTGCTCACCCGCGACGACGCGACGCTGCGGGTGCTGCGGACGGCCGAACCGTGGCCGGACGACCAGCCGGTACGCGCCGGCATCACCGCGATGGGCTTCGGCGGCATCAACACCCACGTGGTGCTGGACCGGGCCGGCACCGCCCGCCGGGTCGCCTTCGACACCCGGACCGCCCGGCTCGCCACCTCCGTGCAGGACGCGGAGCTGTTCCTGGTCGACGGCGCGTCCCGCGACGAGGTGCGCCAGCGGCTCCAGGAACTGCTCGACTACGTGCCGACCCTGGCCCAGGGGCAGCTCGCCGACGTGGCGGCCACCCTGCACGACCAGCTCGCCGACCGGCCGTACCGGGCGGCGGTGGTGGTGTCCTCGCCGACCGACGCGCAGCAGCGGCTGCGGCGGCTCTGCGAGCTGCTCGACGCCGGTGAGACCCGGCTGGTCGACGGCGACGGCCGCAGCTTCCTCGGCCACGTCGGCGGCGTCGGCCGGATCGGCTACCTCTTCCCCGGCCAGGGCGCCGGCCGGGGCACCAGCGGCGGGGCGCTGCGCCGCCGGCTCTCCGAGGTCGACCAGGTGTTCCGCCGGGCCGACCTGCCCGTCACCGGCGACATGGTGGCCACCGCGCTGGCCCAGCCGCGCATCGTCACCGGCTCCCGGGCCGGCCTGGCCGCCCTGGACCTGCTGGGGCTGGACGCGACCGTCGCGGTCGGGCACAGCCTCGGCGAGCTGTCCGCCCTGCACTGGGCCGGCGCGATGGACGACGAGACGCTGCTGCGGGTGACCCGGGCGCGCGGCCGGACGATGACCGAACACAGCTCCTCCGGGGTGATGGCGAGCGTCAACGCCGGACCGGAGCGGGTCTCCGCGCTGGTGGCCGGCGTACCCGTGGTGATCGCCGGCTACAACGGGCCGGAACAGACGGTGGTGGCCGGCACCGAGGAGGCGGTCCGGGCCGCGCTCGACCTGGCCGCCGGGGCGGGCCTCGGCGCGTCCCTGCTGCGGGTCTCGCACGCCTTCCACTCCCCGCTGGTGGCGCCCGCGGCGGACGCGTTCGCCGGGACCCTGACCCGGGAGTCCTTCGGCACGGTCCGACGGCGGGTGGTCTCCACCGTGACCGGCGAGACCCTGCCCGCCGAGACCGACCTGCGGGCGCTGCTGCACCGCCAGATCACCGACCCGGTGCTGTTCGCGCAGGCGGTGGCGTTGGCCGCCAAGGACATCGACCTCTTCGTGGAGGTCGGACCGGGCCGCATCCTCAGCGGCCTGGCCGGGGCGATCACCGACGTGCCGGCGGTGGCCCTGGACACCGACGACGAGTCGCTGCGCGGGCTGTTGCGGGTGGCCGCCGCCGCGTTCGTGGTGGGTGCCGCGCACGACTACCCGGCGCTGTTCGACGACCGGCTGCGCCGGCCGCTGCACATCGGGGCCGAGCAGCACTTCTTCGCCAGCCCCTGCGAGCAGGCCCCGCTGGTGGACCTGCCGGAGACGGCCCGCGCCGACCGGCCCGCCCCGACCGACGGCGACGGCCCGGTCGACGGCGAGTCCACGGTGGAGATGCTGCGCCGGCTGGCCGCCGAGCGGGCCGAACTGCCGCTGACCATGGTGCACGGCGAGAGCCGCCTCCTGGACGACCTGCACCTCAGCTCGATCACCGTCGGGCAGATCATCAACGAGGCGTCCCGGCTGGTGAACGTGCCACCGGCGCAGGCCCCGACGAACTTCGCCACCGCCACCGTCGCGGAACTGGCCGTGGCGCTCGACGAGCTCTCCGCCACCGGCCAGGCCGGCGACCACGACCGGACGCCCGCCGTCACGGGCGCGGCGGCCTGGACCCGTGCCTTCGCCGTCGACGGCGAGCCCGCCGGGCCGCCGGTCCCGACCGGCGGTGGCGTCCCCGGCCGGTGGCAGGTCTTCGCCCCCGACGGGCACCCGCTGGCCGCGCCGCTGCGGCACGCCCTGGAACGGGCCGCCGTCGACTCCGGCGTGCTGGTGTGCCTGCCGTCCGAGTGCGCCGAGGAACACCTCGAACTGGCCCTGGCCGGCGCGAAGGAGGCCCTCGCCGGGCCGGCAGGCACCCGGTTCGTGCTGGTCCAGCGGGGCCGGGGCGCGACCGGGGTGGCCAAGACCCTGCGCCTGGAGGCCCCGCAGCTGCGGGTGACGGTGGTGGACACCCCGGCGGGGCCCGGGGCCGTCGACCGGGTGGTCGCCGAGGTGGGCGCGACCACCGGATACCAGGAGAGCCACTACGACGACGCCGGGGCCCGGCGGCTGCCGGTGCTGCGGGCGCTGCCGGTACGCGCGGCGCAGACCCGCCCGGCCCTGGACGACACCGACGTGCTGCTGGTCACCGGGGGCGGCAAGGGCATCACCGCCGAGTGCGCCCTGGCCGTGGCGCAGCGGACCGGGGCCGCGCTGGGACTGCTCGGGCGTTCCGACCCCGCCGAGGACACCGAACTGGCGGACAACCTGCGCCGGATGACCGCCCACGGGGTACGCGTGCACTACGCCCGCGCCGACGTCACCGACGCCGCTCAGGTCGCCGACGCGGTCGCCGCGGTCCGGGCGGCGCTGGGCCCGGTGACCGCGGTGCTGCACGGCGCGGGCCGCAACGAGCCGGCCGCGCTGACCGCCCTGGACGCGGCGGCGCTGCGGCGGACCTTCGCCCCGAAGCTGGACGGCCTGCGCGCGGTGCTCGCCGCGGTCGACCCCGGGCAGCTGCGTCTGCTGGTCACCTTCGGCAGCATCATCGGCCGGGCCGGCCTGCGCGGCGAGGCGCACTACGCCACCGCCAACGACTGGCTGGCCGGGCTCACCGAGGAGACCGGCCGCCGGTTCCCGAACTGCCGGGCGCTCTGCCTGGAGTGGTCCGTCTGGTCCGGGGTGGGGATGGGCGAACGGCTGTCGGTGGTGGAGTCGCTGAGCCGGGAGGGGGTCGTCCCGATCAGCCCCGACCAGGGCGTCGAGGTGCTGCTGCGGCTGCTCGACGACCCGGACGTGCCGCCGGTGGTGGTGGTCAGCGGCCGGGCCGAGGGGATGGACACCCTGCGCTACGACCGGCCGCCGCTGCCGCTGCTGCGCTTCGTGGACAAGCCGCTGGCGTACTACCCGGGGGTGGAGCTGGTCTGCGAGGTCGAGCTGACCGCCGGCGCCGACCGGTACCTCGCCGACCATCTGCTCGACGGCAACCTGCTCTTCCCGGCGGTGTTCGGGATGGAGGCGATGACGCAGGTCGCGGTCGCGGTCACCGGCCGCTCCACGGTGCCGGTGGTCGAGCAGGTGGAGTTCCCCCGGCCGATCGTGGTGCCGCCCGACGGCAGCACCGTCATCCGGGTGGCGGCCACCGTCACCGACGACGCCGTCGTCCAGGTGGCGATCCGCAGCGCCGAGACCGGGTACGCCACCGACCACTTCCGGGCCCGGCTGCGGTTCACCGACACCGCCGTCCCCGACGGCCCGCCCGGACGCACCGACCCGGGCCTGCCGCAGGTGCCGCTGGCACCCGAGCGGGACCTGTACGGCGAGTGGCTGTTCCAGGGCGGCCGGTTCCAGCGGCTGCGCCGGTTCCACCGGGCCGCCGCCCGTGACGTCGACGCCGAGGTGGCCGTCGGCGGCGGCGATGCCTGGTTCGCCGGCTTCCTCCCCGCCGACCTGCTGCTCGGCGACCCGGGCACCCGGGACGCGTTCATGCACGGCAACCAGGTCTGCGTACCGGACGCCACCCTGCTGCCGGTGGGCGTGGAGCGGATCTGGCCGGCCGGGGCGCGGATGTCCGGCACCGGCGCGGTGCGCTGCTGCGCCACCGAACGCAGCCGCGACGGCGACACCTACGTCTACGACATCGCGGTCCGCGACGAGTCCGGTGCGGTCGTCGAACGCTGGGAGGGCCTGCGGTTGCAGGCGGTCCGGCACCGGGGCGGGCGCGGCCCGTGGCTGCCGGTGCTGCTCGGCTCGCACCTGGAGCGGGGGCTCGGCGACGTGCTCGGCGCGCGGGTCGCGGTCGCCGTGGAACCCGACGCCGGGCCGGACGTGCCCCGCCGGGAGCGGACCGCCGTCGCCGTCGGCCGCGCCCTCGGGGCCCGGCACGAGGTGCGTTACCGCCCGGACGGCCGGCCGGAGGTCGACGGCGATCGAGCCGTCTCGGCGGCGCACGGCGCGGGGGTGACCCTGGCCGTCGCGGCCACCGGGACGGTCGGCTGCGACGTCGAGCCGGTGGCCGAGCGTTCCCCGGCGGACTGGGCGGGCCTGCTGGGCGTCCACGCAGGGCTGGCCGCGCTGATCGCCGCAGACCGCGACGAGAGCGCGCACACCGCGTCGACCCGGGTGTGGGGCGCGGTGGAGTGCCTGCGCAAGGTCGGCCTGCCGGCGGACTCGCCGCTGACCCTGACGCCCGGCGGCCCCGACGGCTGGGTGGTCCTGGCCTCGGGTCCGCTGCGCGTCGCCACGTTCGCCACGAGCCTGGTGGACATCCCGCAACCGGTGGTGTTCACCGTGCTCACCGACGGGTGGAGTTGAGCATGGACAAGTACTTCGAGTACCCGCACACGGTCGGTTTCGAGGAGACCAACATCGTCGGCAACGTCTACTACGTCAACTACCTGCGCTGGCAGGGACGGTGCCGGGAGATGTTCCTCAAGCAGCACGCCCCGGACGTGCTGGCCGACCTCCAGGACGACCTGAAGCTGTTCACCCTGAAGGTCGACTGCGAGTTCTTCGCCGAGATCACCGCGTTCGACGAGTTGTCGATCCGGATGCGCCTGGTCGACCTGGTGCAGACCCAGCTGGAGTTCAGCTTCGACTACGTACGCCTCGACCCGGGCGGCGGCGAGACGTTGGTCGCCCGGGGGCGGCAGCGGGTGGCCTGCATGCGCGGGCCGAACAACCGGACCGCGCCGACCCGGGTGCCGGAGGCGCTGACCCGGGCGCTGGCGCCCTACACGGCCACCGTCCGGGCCCAGTGACGGCGAGGAGACCACCATGGACATGCCCCTTGGCGACGACGACCCGGCGGTCGACCCGGCGGCGCTGCGGCGGGCCTTCGCCGCCTTCGCCACCGGCGTCACCGTGGTCACCGTCGGGGGTCGCTCCCCGCACGGGATGACCGCGAACGCCTTCACCTCGGTGTCGCTGGACCCGCCGCTGCTGCTGGTCTGCGTGGACCGGGAGGCGGTCATGCACCGGCACCTGGTGGCCGCCGGCAGCTTCGCGGTGTCGGTGCTCGCCGCCGACCAGGAGCACGTGGCGCGGCACTTCGCCGACCGCCGCCGGCCGCTCGGCGCCGCCCAGTTCGACGTCGTCGACTGGCGGCCCGGCCGGTTGACCGGAGCGCCGCTGATCACCGGGGCGCTGGCCTCCTTCGAGTGCGCCCTGTGGCGCGACTACGAGGGCGGCGACCACACCATCTTCGTCGGCCGGCTGCTGTCGGCCGAGAAACGTCACGAGGAGGACGCGGTGCTGTTCCTGCACGGGCGGTTCCGGCAGATCACCCCGATGCCGAGCGGAGTGGTCCGATGACCACCGTCGCGCCCCGGGTCGTCCCCCGGGGGCCGACCGGGGTGGCGATGCTCGGCACCCTGTGGAAGCTCGGCCGGGACCGGCTCGGGCTGATGCGTTCCGCCGCCGACACGTACGGCGACGCGGTGCGCCTCGGCCCGGGGCGGGGGCTGCACTTCTTCAACCACCCGGACCACGCCAAGCACGTGCTGGCCGACAACAGTCAGAACTACCACAAGGGCATCGGGCTGATGCACGCCCGGCGGGCCCTCGGCGACGGGCTGCTGACCAGCGAGGGCGAGCTGTGGCGGGAGCAGCGCCGGGTGATCCAGCCGGTGTTCCAGGCCCGCCGCATCGCCCAGCAGGCCGGGATCGTCGCCGAGGAGGCCGGCCGGCTGGTCGACCGGCTGGAGACGTACGCCGGTGGCGAGCCGGTCGACATCCTGCGGGAGATGACCGGGCTCACCCTGGGGGTGCTCGGGCGGACCCTGCTCGACGCCGACCTGAGCGGCTTCCGGTCCCTCGGGGCGGCCTTCGAGTCCATGCAGGACCAGGCGATGTTCGAGATGGCGTCGATGAACCTGGTGCCGATGTGGGTGCCGCTGCCGCAGCAGATGCGGTTCCGGCGGGCCCGCCGGGAGCTGGAGGGGATCGTCGACGAGCTGGCCGCGCGGCGGCGGTCCCGGCCCGGCCACGAGGACCACGACGACGCGCTGTCGCGGTTGCTGGAGTCGACCCGCCGGGAGACCGACCCCGCGGTGGGCCGGCGGCGGCTGCGCGACGAGCTGACCACCCTGCTGCTGGCCGGGCACGAGACCACCGCCAGCACCCTCGGCTGGACCTTCCACCTGCTCGACCGGCACCCGGAGGTCTGGGACCGGGTGCGGGCCGAGGCGGTGGAGGTGCTCGGCGACCGGTCACCGACCTACGAGGACCTGCCCCGGTTGACGTACACCTCGATGGTGCTCAGCGAGGCGATGCGCCTCTACCCTCCGGTGTGGATGCTGTCCCGGCGGGCGCAGGAGGCCGACGAGGTCGGCGGCTACGCCGTGCCGGCCGGCACCGATGTGCTGATCTGCCCGTACACCCTGCACCGGCACCGGGCGTACTGGCCGGACCCGGACCGGTTCGACCCGGAGCGGTTCTCGCCGTCGGCGTCGGCCGACCGGCCGCGCTACGCGTACGTGCCGTTCGGCGCCGGGCCGCGGTTCTGCGTCGGCAACCACCTCGGGCTGATGGAGGCGGTCTTCGTGGTGGCCATGGTGAGCCGCCGGCTGCGGCTGCACACCCCGGCCGGGCAGCGGGTGGTGCCCGAACCCATGCTGTCGCTGCGCATCCGGGGCGGCCTGCCGATGACGGTTCGGGCCCTGACGTGACCCCTGGACCCCGGGCACGAAGCGCGGTTCAGCAACATCGAATAACCTGCGCGCAGGCCGCACTGGTTACTATTGCGCTGAGCAACTCTCAGGTTGCTCATCGTGCTGGGGGAGGTGCGATGAGTCCCGGATGCGCGGCGACCACCCCGGCCGGTACGGCCCGAGGTGCCCGCCCTGCCCATGGAGCCGCCGTCGTGCCGACGGGCGGTTCCGCCGCCGTCATCGCGGATGCGCCGACGGCCTTCACCCGCCGTGCTGCCCGGCGTCCGCTGTCCACGGCGGTGCCACCGCCGTTACGTTCGGGCCGGCCGCTGCCGGGCGGCGGAGCCCCGCCGCGCACGGCGTCCGGCGGTGGCCACCGGGACCCTGGGGGGACGGATGCGCATCTCAGATCTGGCCAGGATCAGTGGTGTTCCACTTCCGACGATCAAGTTCTACATCCGGGAGCGACTGCTGCCGCCGGGCCGTCCCACCGCACGTAACCAGGCGGAGTACGGCGAGGAGCACCTCGCCCGGCTCCAACTGATCCGGGTGCTGGCCGGCATCGGGCGACTGAGCCTGTCCTCGGTGCGCCGGGTGCTGGCCGCCCTCGACGACAAGGGGCTGGCCCTGGGCGCGCAGTGCCGGGCCACCATCTGGGCGCTCTTCCCCGACCAGCCCGAGGACGACGACGCGCCGGACGTCGGGCCGGCCCGGGTCCAGGTCGACGCGTTCATCGACCGGCTCGGCTGGGAGGTCGACGTCGCCTCGCCGGGCCGCGACACCCTCGCCCACGTGCTGACCGCGTTGCAGCGGTTGGACGCCGACTGCGACATCGACGTGTTCAGCGAGCACGCCGAGAGCGCGGAGCGGATCGTGACGCACGAGTTCCAGCACGAGTCGGCGCACTCCGCCACCGCCATGGCGGTCTGGAACGTGCTGTCCGAAGTGGCCTTCGAGGCGATGCGCCGGATGGCCCAGGAGAGCCACCTGGCGCGTTGCTGCGCCACTCCCGCCGAGCGTCCGGCCGGGGCCTGAGCGTCCCACCACAGTAGATATTCGGCACGCTCGAAGACGACAACCGCCACGACGGGTTCCAGCCTGGAGGGACGGCGTGCTGCCGTCCCCCGGCCCGCTGCGGTGCCGGTGTCCGTCGACCGATGGGGGAGACCACCCGACATGTCGAACCAAGCCACACCCCGCCAGTCCCGATCGGGCCCGCTCGGCCTGCTCAACGGTCCCTACCACCGGATGGCGCTGAACCTGTACATGCTCGTGGTGCTGGCACACTGGGCCGAGCACCTCGCCCAGGCGTTCCAGATCTGGGTGCTGGGCTGGCCGGTCCCGCAGTCGCGCGGGGTGCTGGGGATGGCCGTGCCGTGGCTGGTCACCTCCGAGTGGCTGCACTACGGGTACGCCATCGTGATGCTCATCGGGCTGGCGCTGCTGCGTCCCGGCTTCGTCGGCCGGGCCCGCACCTGGTGGACGGTGGCCCTGGTGATCCAGTTCTGGCACCACATCGAGCACCTGCTGCTGCTGCTCCAGGCGCAGACCGGGAACTTCCTGTTCGACCGTCCGGCGCCGACCAGCATTCTCCAGCTGCTCGTGCCCCGGGTGGAGCTGCACCTGTTCTACAACACGATCGTCTTCCTGCCGATGGTGGTCGCGATGTACCTGCACCTGCGACCGAACGCCGCCGAGCGGGCCACGATGGCCTGCACCTGCGCTCCCCGGCCGGTCAGGGCGCTCACGCCGGCATGACCACCGCCGGACAGGACGGCCGCCGTCGTGGCTTCTTCGGGCCACGTACGGCGGCCGTCGCCGTGGTGCTGGTGACCGTGGCGACCGCGCTGTGGCTGCGTTCGCCGGGCACGCCCGGGCCGGCCGAGACGGTCGACGCCGTGGTGGTGCCCGCGGACGGCAGCCGACTGGCCACCGGGCCGACCGAGGTGCGGCTGCGGCTGCCGGGGACGCCGGACCCGAACGAGGCGCACGTGTCGTTGACCCCGGCGCAGGGCCCGCAGGTGGGCACCGGCGCCTCCCGGCGCGACGGCACCGAGCTGGTGGTGTCCGTGCCCGCCCTGCCGCAGGGCAGCTACACGGTCGCCTACCACGTGTGGCTCACCGACGGGCGGCAGAGCACCGGGCGCAGCGTCTTCGCCGTCGGCGCCGCGCCGCTGCTGCCGCCGGCGGATGTCGCGCCCGACACCGGGCACCAGCACGTCGGCACCGACCCCCTGGACGGTCTGCTGCTGGTGCTGGACCTGGGGCTGCTGATCGCGCTGTCGGTGATCCTGCTGCGCCGGCCCCGGGTCGCCTCCGACCCGGAGGAGCCGCCGGAACACTGACCCGTCCGGACGCGTCCGGCAGCACCGGCCCGTCCCGCCGGCCGGTTCCGTCCCGATCTCCCGGGGCGGGGCCGGCCGGCTCCGTCCGGTGGGTCATCCTTTCCGTCGCCCGTCGCCCGTCGCCCGTCGCCCGTCGCCCGGGCCGGCACCGCCCGGTGGTCCTGCGGGCCGCCCGACCGACCCGGTCGGGCGGCGGGCACGGCGGACGGCGGCACATCCCACCCGCTGGTGGGATACGCCGCCGTCCGCCGTCTGGTGTGGGCCGGGGTCAGGCCGCCTCGACCCGGTAGCCGACCTGGTCGAGCGCCATCCGGCGGATGTCGAGCAGCGCGAGCAGCACCGGCGGGTCGATGGAGCGGGCCGGCTTGAGGTGCATCTCGATCGGGGGGACCGCCTGGTCGCGGCGGACGATGATCGGCCCGTGCGAGCCGACGAAGATGTGGTCGGGGTCCAGGTCGTGGGCGTCGGTCGGTGAACCGTCGGGGCGTACCGACTGCACGAGCAGGTACCAGTGGCCCTCCGGCACCGTCTCCAACTCGAACGCGCCGGCGCCGTTGAGCACCGCGCACCGGACGGGACGCCCCTCCGGCAGCGGGTCGGGGAAGAGCCCGACGAAGACGAAACCGAGATCCTCCTGGTCGGGGCCGGCCACGGTGCCCTGGATGGTCGAGGTGCGCCCCCCCGAGGCACCCCGGGTCTCGTCCTGCGGAATGCGCGTGCTGAACCCCCGGTAGCGCCGGTAGGCGGTGGGGGACATGCCGACGCTGCGGGTGAACCGTGAGCTGAACGTGCCGACGCTGTTGTAGCCGACGCGGAGGCTGATGTCGGCGACGTTCAGGGTGGTGGAGACGAGCAGGTGCTTGGCCTCCTGGAGGCGGATGGCGGACAGGAAGCGACCGGGCGAGACGCCGGTGACCCGGCGGAAGATCCTTGAGAAGTGGAACTTGCTGAACATCGCGGCGCGGGCCATGTCGTCGATGGTGATCGGCTCGGCGATGTTGTCCCGCATCGTGACGATGGCTCGCTCCACCGCCCGTTCAATGACGTCTTCCACGGTCTCCCCCAGGGTGCTCGATTCGTCGGCCGTTGGCATCCCCCGGGCACGGCTGTGGCGACTGCGTGCGTACGGTGTCTATGCCGGCTGATTGATGGAGCCTTTAGTCTCGATCAATGCATAAACGCGGATGCGGCCGTCGAAATTGCCTCTGGCCGTTGTGGCCGAGTCGATGCTAGCGCGACCAAAGATAGGCGGCAATGAGCCGTGGGGCCGGCGACATGGATAGTCGTGCTATCGATCCCGCCTGTATTTGCCAGCGGAGATCCTCGCTATCCGTCGGGTGGCCCTCGGCCTCATCGGTGCAGCGTGCGGCCATTTTTCGGGCCAGGTGACGGTTAGTGACCGGGGTGGTGCGCGGGGATTCGTCCGATCTGGTGGGTGGGCCGGGCGTGCCCGACTCTGCGGGGAAGAAAGCCGGCAAAGGTTATTAAGCGGTAGCTATCACCACGGTCCCTGCCCGGATGAGTGAGGGTTCAGGAGAGCAAAGTCAGAGAACTTTGACGCATCGCGACCGCTGCCGGACGCGCTGTGACGGTGTGATCAATGTGTCGGCGGCCGCCCCGAGGTGGGGGGAGAGCAAGCTATGAGAAGACTCCATTCGGCTTCTGGCTGACGATGTTCGTGGCCCCTGAAAGGGCTGCAGTCATCTGATCGGTGGCTTATCAGTTGGTTATTCGCCCCGCCGCGGAGGGTGGTAATCATCAGTATCTCCGCCCCGTTCGGTGGCACTTCCGAGTGACCAGTCAACGGGCCAACGACGCGCCCACGAAAACGTAGGGGGACTGTTGCCGTCTCAATCTGCCGGCTTCCTTCGCCGCGCAACTCCCGCAGCCTTTGTGCTCGTTCTGCTGAGCATTCTCTTCGTCGTGGCACAGCGCCCGGAGGCGTCCGCGGCCGAGCGGTCGGAGCTGGCCGCACGGTTCCAGTTCGCCGAACGGCCCATCGCGCTGCCACCCGCCCCCGTCGCCCGTGAGGTCCGCGAGGTCAACCCGGAGTACGAGCACATCAAGTCCTGGGTCTCCTCCGTCGGCGCGGCGATCGCCCTCAACGACCTGGACGGCAACGGCGTGGCCGACGACCTGTGCCTCGTCGACACCCGCAGCGACACCGCCGTGGTGACCCCGGCGCCCGACAGCGGTGCCCGCTACCAGCCGTTCGTCCTCGATCCCCGGCCGCTGCCCACCGACACCACCATGGCGCCGATGGGCTGCGTCCCCGGCGACTACAACCTCGACGGCCGCACCGACCTGCTGGTCTACTACTGGGGCCGGACCCCGGTGCTGTTCCTGCACCGGGCCAGCGCCACCGACCTGCGGCTGGGCAGCTACGCGCCGACCGAGCTGATTCCCACCCAACCCGGTCCGGGCAACCGCTACCAGGGCGCGCTGTGGAACACCAACGCGGTGGCGGTCGCCGACTTCGACGGCGACGGCCGCCCGGACATCGGCGTGTTCAACTACTTCCCCGACACCCAGGTGCTCGACCCGGACGGGCAGCCGAACGTCCAGATGAACGCGTCCATGTCGCACGCGCGCAACTCCGGTGGGGCGCACGTGCTGCGGTGGGACGCGGCCACCGGCGGTGACCAGCCCTCGATCCGGTACGTCGAGCAGAAGGCGGTCCCGGGTCGGGTCTCCACCGGCTGGACCCTCGGTGCGGCCTCCGCCGACATCGACGGCGACCTGCTGCCCGAGCTGTACCTGGCCAACGACTTCGGCCACGACCACCTGCTGCACAACGTCTCGACCCCGGGCCGGATCAGGTTCGCCGAGGCGCAGGGCCGCCGGGGCGCGTTCACCCCGAAGTCGATGGTGCTCGGCAACGACTCGTTCAAGGGCATGTCGATCGACTTCGGTGACCTCGACAACCGGGGCGTGTTCGACATGTTCGTCAGCAACATCACCAGCTCCTGGGGCCTGGAGGAGAGCAACTTCGTCTGGATGAACAACACCGGCACCCCGCAGGAGGCGCGCGCCAAGCTGACCCGTGGCGTGGCCCCGTACGACAACAAGGCGTCGTCGTTGAACATGGCCTGGACCGGCTGGGGCTGGGACGCCAAGATGGCCGACTTCGACAACAACGGCTCGTTGGAGGTCGTGCAGGCCGACGGGTTCATCAAGGGCACCACCAGCCGGTGGGCCTGGCTCCAGGAGCTGGCGATGTCCAACGACCTGATGCTGCGCAACCCGGCGATGTGGCCGAAGGCGGAGCCGGGCGACGACATCGCCGGTAACGACAAACTGGCGTTCTGGGTGCGGCAGGGCAAGACGTTCGTCAACCTCAACACCGAACTCGGCCTCGACGTGCCCATCCCGACCCGGGGTGTCGCGGTGGCCGACACCAACGCCGACGGCATGCAGGACTTCGCCGTCGCCCGGCAGTGGGGACCGCCGGCCTTCTACCGCAACACCGCCTCGTCCCCCGGCGGCTTCCTCGGGCTGCGCCTGCACCGGCCGACGGTGGGCGGCGCGGCGGACGCCCGGACGCCGGCCTACGGCGCCCAGGTCAAGATCCGTACCGCCGACGGGCTCACCCAGGTCGCCCAGCTCGACGGCGGCGGCGGCCACTCCGGCAAGCGCAGCTTCGACGTCTTCTTCGGGCTGGGCTCCGCCGGGGACCGCCCGGTCTCGGCCGAGGTGTGCTGGCGTGACCTGACCGGCGCGACCCACAAACAGACCCTCTCGCTCACCTCCGGTTGGCACGACCTGATGCTGACCACCGACGCCCAGGAGATCACCCGATGACCGACGTCAGACAGGAAGACGCGACCGACGCCGCGGTGCGTACGGTCCCGGGCGGGGTCCGGCCCGTCGACCCGGCGGCCCCGCCCACGGCCCGACCGGCGGTGCCCCGGGTGGACGCGAAGGACCCGCGCTACCTGGCGCTGCGCAACTTCGCGATGTCGATGTCGATCTTCAACATCATCGGCTACACGCTGCTCGGGTTCGAGCAGCCGTGGACCTGGCCGTTCTTCGCCCTGCTGGTGGGCTACACCGCCGAGATCGGCATCGAGATGGTGTCGGCGTGGGCCGGCAAGCGGCGACCCGCGTTCGCCGGCAACGGGGTCTGGGGGATGTACACCTTCCTGCTGCCCACCCACATCACCGCGCTGGCGGCGAACATGCTCCTCTACGCCAACGACCGGTTCTGGCCGGTGGCGTTCGCCGTGGTCGTCGCGATCGGGGCCAAGACCGCCCTGCGGGCGCCGGTCAACGGCCGGATGCGGCACTTCATGAACCCCTCGAACTTCGGGATCACGGTGACGCTGTTGGCCTTCTCCTGGGTCAACATCGCGCCGCCCTACCAGTTCACCGAGAACGTGCCGGACGCGATCAGCATCATGGTGCCGCTGGTCATCATCACCGCCGGCACGGTGCTCAACGCCATGCTCACCCGCAAGGTGCTGCTGATCGTCGGCTGGCTCGGCGGGTTCGTCATCCAGGCGGTGGTCCGGGCGTTGGTGCTGGACGTGGCGATCTGGGCGGCGTTGGTGCCGATGACCGGGGTGGCGTTCGTCCTGTTCACCAACTACATGATCACCGACCCGGGCACGACGCCGTCCCGGGGCCGCAACCAGTTCATGTTCGGCTCCGCCGTGGCCGCCGTCTACGGGGTGCTGGTCGCGTTCAACGTGGTCTACACCCTGTTCTTCGCGGTCACCATCGTCTGTGCCGTCCGCGGCCTGATGTGGTGGGGCATCTGGTGGCGCGACCGCAGCCGTGAGCGTCGTCGGGGGTCGGTGCCGGTCAGTCCGGCGGCACCGGCAATGGCTCGCTGATCCGGTCCGCGACCACGTGGGGCCGTCCCGTCGGGGGGGCGGCCCCACGTCCGTGTCCGACGGGGTGTCGTGGACCGCCCCGGCCCCGGCCGGCCTCCGGCGCACCGGCACCGGGCCCGGCGTCGTCGTCGGTCAGCCGGTGCGCAGCAGCGACGGCAGGCCGGCGGCGTGCACCACGGGCGGATCGAAGGTGCGCATGGGGCGCAGGGTGAGGTCGGCCCGGACCGACCGGGAGGGGACACCGACCGTCACCGGGCCGTGGTGCCCGACCAGCAGCGGGCGGGTGCCGGTGGCCGACCGGCGGCGGTGCACCGCGTGGGCCAGGACGAACCAGGTGCCCGGCGGCACCGGCCCCAGCAGGTACGGCCCGGGGCCGGGCAGCACCGTGGAGCTGACCGGTCTGCCCTGCTGGATGCGTTCCGGGAACAGCCCCACGAAGATCCAGTCGGGCGTCTCGCCGGGAAGCGCCCGGATCTGCCCGCGCACCGTCGGCCCGGTGGTGTCGGCCGGGTCGGGCCTGATCGGGCAGGGCGGCCGGTGCGGGTCCTCCCGCCCGGGGCTGCGGCCGAGCCGGCGGAAGGTGGAGGGGGAGAGGCCGACGCTGCTGCTGAACCGGGCGCTGAACGTGCCGACACTGGTATAGCCGACGTGGTGACTGATGTCGGTGACGCTCCACGAGGTGGCCAGCAACAGGTGCTTGGCGCGTTGGAATCGGATGGCCGAGAGAAAGCGTCCCGGTGACACTCCGGTCACCCTGTGGAACACCCGGCAGAAGTGGTACTTGCTCAGCAGGGCGGTTCGCGCCATTTCGTCCACGCTGAATTGCTTCCCCAGATTCTGGTGCATTTCGGCGATGACCCGCCGGACCGCCCTGCTGCTGTGGTCTTCCATCGTGCCCCCGGCGAGCGTAATGGTGGGTGCTGGTCTCCTACGACGTGAATCGCCTGTCTGAGCTGCGACGATGCAGCGTCGTTCCGGCTCCGCGACGTCCCCCGGGGCGGCACCGGCAACTGGTGGTTTGATGGCAGGAAAAGGTCTTTGTCGGTTTTGTCGAATCAGCTGACCTCAATGCTAGGGCACCCTCAATGCATGGTCAACGGCGCGCATTCCGAATGGCGCTAACAGATGCCTTTTCCGGATGCGTACCCCTCGTCTAACCGGTGATGATTGCGGCCATGGCCCGATGCGCCCGGGTCGGGGATTGATGTCGGAAAAGCGATGCCCGGCGGTTCACCCGTCGCCGGACGTCGATTCGACCGTTGACCTGGGCAACGAGGAAGGTGCGCCCGGCCCGCCGCCGGGGTCACGATGGGAGACGTCCCGGAATGGGGAACACGATGACCGACGACGCCGACGACGACGAGGCCCGCCCCGGGCCCGGTCGCCCCCGTACCACCCGGCCGGCCGGCGCTGACCGGCCGCCCTCCGCCCTGGACGCCTGGGGGCGGGCGAACCGGCGCGGGCAGTGCGACTGGTCCGAGCCGGACACCGAGCCGCACCTCATCCGCGGCCTCGACTGAACCGGCCCGACCGGCGCGGCGGCGTCGACGGCCGGAGGAGGGAAGGACCCGTGAAGGGAATCGTCCTGGCGGGAGGGTCGGGCACCCGGCTGTACCCGATGACCGTGCCGGTGTCCAAGCAGCTCCTGCCCGTCGGCGACAAACCCATGATCTACTACCCGTTGTCGGTGCTCATGCTGGCCGGCATCCGGGACATCCTGGTCATCGCCAAGCCGGCCGACCTGCCGCAGTTCCGGCTGCTGCTCGGCGACGGCTCCCGGCTCGGCCTGGCCGTCTCCTACGCCGCGCAACCCGAGCCGCGCGGCATCGCCGAGGCGTTCCTGATCGGCGCGGACCACGTCGGCGGCCATCCCAGCGCGCTGATCCTGGGCGACAACATCTTCCACGGCACCGCGTTCTCCCGGCTGCTGCGCGAGGAAACCGCCGCGGTCAGCGGCTGCACCCTGTTCGGCTACCCGGTCCACGACCCGCAGCGCTACGGCGTCGGCGTCACCGGCCCCGACGGCACCCTGCTCGACATCCAGGAGAAGCCGTCCCAGCCGCACTCCAACCGCGCCATCACCGGCCTCTACCTCTACGACCACGAGGTCGTCGACATCGTCAAGAACATCCGGCCGTCCCGCCGGGGCGAACTGGAGATCACCGACGTCAACCGGGTGTACGTCGACCGGGGCCGGGCCCGCCTGGTCGACCTCGGGCGCGGGTTCGCCTGGCTGGACGCCGGCACCCCGGAGTCGCTGCTCCAGGCCAGCGTCTACGTGCAGACCATGCAGGAGCGGCAGGGCGTCCGGATCGCCTGCCTGGAGGAGACGGCGCTGCGGATGGGCTACATCGACGCGGCGGCCTGCCACCGGCTCGGCGCCGCGATGGCCGGCTCCGACTACGGCCGCTACGTGATGGACATCGCCGAGGAGTTCGGCGCCTGACCCGCCAGCCGCCGGCCCACCAGCCGCCTGACCCGCGCGGTGCCGGCCCGCGCGGCCCGACCGCTCCGCCGCAGGTCCGCCGCGAGACGCCGTCAGCCGGTAGCCATCGGCAGCCGGACGACGAACCGGCAGCCCTCGGCGACGTTGTGCACGTCCACCCGGCCGCCGTGCGCCTCGACCAGCCCGCGCACGATGGCCAGCCCCAACCCGCCGGACCCGGCCAGCGCCCCGTTGCCCGCGTGCGGGGTGCGCGCCGGCTCGCCCCGGAACGCCACGTCGAACAGCCGGGGCAGGTCGGCCTCCGGGATGCCGCCGCAGGTGTCGGCGACGGCCAGCCAGGCGACGTCGCCGTCCCGCCCGGCGTTGACCCGTACCGTGCCGTCGGCCGGCGTGTACCGCACCGCGTTGAGCAGCAGGTTGCCCACCACCCGGCTCAACTCGCGCTCGCTGGCGGCCACCGTCGGCCAGCCCGAGGCGGCGGAGACCAGCCGGATGCGGCGGGCGGCGGCCAGCGGCGCGGTGCCGGCCAGCGCGTCGGAGACCACGTCACCCAGCGGCACCGCCGACAGCGACAGCCGCAGCGCCCCGGCGTTGATCCGGGACAGTTCGAACAGGTCGTCGACCAGCCGGGTCATCCGGTCGGTCTCCACCCGGATGCGGCGGTGGTACTCGTCGACCGTGTCCGGGTCGGCGACCACCCGGTCCTCCAGCGCCTCCGCCATCGCCCGCAGCCCGGCCAGCGGGGTCCGCAGGTCGTGCGAGACCCAGGCGACCAGGTCCCGCCGCCCCTTCTCGATCCGCCGTTCCCGGGCCCGCGCCTGGTCGGCCCAGACCGCCGCCGAGGCGAGCCGCCGGGCGAACAGCCAGCCGACCGCGAGGCTGACCAGGGCCGCCGCCGAGACGGTGATCAACACCACCTCCAGGTCGTGCGGGGAGAGGAACATCGCCTCGGCGATCACCGCCACCCCGGCCACCACCGCGCCCACCGTCATCGCCAGCAGCACCGTGACGTGCACGGTGATGGACCGGCCGCGCAGCAGCCGCAGCACCCCGGCACCGAGCAGCCCCACCCCGCCCGCCGCGGCCAACGCCGCCCCGAAGATCAGCGCCAGGTCAGTCATCGACCGGCTCGTACCGGTAGCCGACACCCCAGACCGTGACGATGCGGCGCGGGTTGGCCGGGTCGTCCTCGATCTTCTCCCGCAGCCGGCGCACGTGCACGGTCACCGTGGACTGGTCGCCGAACCGCCAACCCCAGACCCGTTCCAGCAGCTCGGCCCGGGACAGCGCCCGGGTGGGATGCTGCATGAGGTGGGCGAGCAGGTCGAACTCGCGCAGGGTCAGGGCCAGCTCCCGCCCGTGCAGCCGGGCCACCCGGGGGCCGGTCGACACGGTCAACCCGCCGTCGTCGAGCACCCGCGCCGCCGCCGTGACCGGCTCACCGCCGGCCCGGCGCAGCACCGAACGGACCCGCAGCACCAGCTCCCGGGGGGAGAACGGCTTGCTCAGGTAGTCGTCCGCGCCCAGTTGCAGGCCGAGGATCCGGTCCGCCTCGTCACCCCGGGCGGTCAACATCACGATGGGTACGCCGTCCGGCCGCTGCCGCAGCCGCCGGCACACCTCCAACCCGTCGAGCACCGGCAGCATCACGTCCAGGACCACCAGCTGCGGCGGCGCGGCGGCCACGGCGGCCAGCGCGGCGGCCCCGTCCCCGACGTGGTCCACCTGGTAGCCGGCGTGCTCCAGATAGCGGCACACCACGTCGCTGACCGTCCGGTCGTCGTCGACCACCAGCACCCGCTGCGCCACCGGCACCTCCCTGTCGTGCCGGTCAGCGTAGCCCCGCGCACCCCGCCGCGACCCGCCGGAAACCTTGCCAGAGGCTTACGGCCGGCGCGGCTCAGGCCGCCCGGCGGTCCCGGGCCTGCGCACCGTACGGCTGCGCCGCCACCGGGCGGGCCTCGTCGAGGTCGTCGAGCCGCAACCGCCACCGGGACCGGCCGGTGCGCCGCCCCTGCGGCGGGTCGGCCGGACGCGGACCGAGCCGGTACAACAGCACCGTGATCAGGTAGCCACCGACCAGGAACCCGTGACTGACCAGCCGGGGCACCGCCACCTGCGCGGTGACCAGGTCGTTGACCGACAGCAGGACCAGGGTGGCGACGAAGGCGCTGAGCATCGGCAGCAACCCGGCCGGCGGGGTACGCCGCAGCGCGACGAAGAGGAAACCGGCGCCCACCGCCACGTTCCACGCCGCCGACTCGTGCCACAGGTGCTGCCCCGCCGGGTGCAGGTGCTCGGCGTTGACACCCTGACCCACCTGGGCCAACCCGAGGGCGAGCTGGACCGCGCCGAGCAGGCCCAGCGCCACCCGCAACCCGGTGACCAGCCCACCGGGCCACCGCACGACACGCCGGGGGGCCGGTGGCGGCACGGCGGCGAGGATCGCCCCGGCCAGGTCGGGTGCCGCCGCCGTCACCACCCGGGTCCGGGCCCGTCGGGTCACCATCGCGGCGACCTCGTGCCAGGCGCGGCAGTCCGCGCAGCCGTCGAGGTGCGCCTGCACCGCCACCCGCTCCTCGCCGGTCTCCTCCCCGTCGAGCTGGGCCGACAGGATCTCCCGCCACGATGCGCACCGCATCCGGCGATTGTCGCTCATGCCGGCACCCCGTCGGCGCAGCGCTCCGACAGGGCGTACCGCATCAGCACCACGTCGCCGATCTGGCGTACCTCGGCGAGCCGGGCCCGCCGGCCGGGATGCCACGGGAACGCGCCGTCACCGACGAACCGGGGCGCCCGCCGGTCGCCGACGAAGAACGGGGCGACCACCAGGTGCAGCTCGTCGGCGAGGCCGGCGGTGAGGAACTGGGCGTGCACCGACGCGCCGCCCTCCACCATCAACCGCTGCACCCCCCGGCCGGCCAGGTCCGCCAGCACCCGGGCCGGGTCCAACGGGTCACCCGCGTCGACCACGGTGGCCAGCCCGGCCAGCAGCTCGGTGGCCCTGTCCACCGCCGGCCCGGCGCAGTAGACCACCTTCTCGGCGTCCCCGACGGTGAAGAACCGGGCCTGCGGGTCCAGCAGCCCCCGGGCGGTCATCGTCACCTTCACCGGCGACGGCGGCAACCCGGCGGCCTGCCGGGCGGCCCGCAGCCGCGCCGAACGGACCACCAGCCGGGGGTCGTCGGCCCGGATCGTGCCCGCGCCGACCAGGATCGCGTCACAACCGGCCCGGACGGCGTCGATGCGCTCCATGTCCTCGGCGTTGGACAGCAGCAGCCGCTCCTGCGTGGCGTCGTCGATGTAGCCGTCGATCGACGTGGCGCAGCTCAGCAGCACGTACGGCCGTCCGGTCGACGCCGGCACGGCGGTGGCCGTCGTCCCGGCCGGTACGACACCCATCTCAGTTCAACGACGGCAGGTCGACGGCCCGGGCGGCGGCCCGGCTGGCCTTCGCCGCCAGGTAGTCGGCGTTGGCGGGGGAGAGGAACACCCCGGTCGGCACCACCTCGGCCACCGCCACCCCCAACCGGGTCAACTGCTCGGCCTTGTCCGGGTTGCTGCTCAGCAGCACCAGCTCCGGCACCCCGAGCACCGTCAGCATCTGCGCGGCGGCCCGGTAGTCCCGTTCGTCCTCGTCGTGCCCGAGCGCCACGTTCGCCTCGTAGGTGTCCAACCCGGCGTCCTGCAGGGCGTACGCGTCCAGCTTCGGGTAGAGGCCGATGCCGCGTCCCTCCTGCCGCAGGTAGAGCAGGAAACCACCGGCGTCGGAGATCCGCTGCACCGCCTCGCGCAGTTGCGGGCCGCAGTCGCAGCGCTGACTGCCGAAGACGTCCCCGGTCAGGCACTCGCTGTGCGGACGGACCAGCGGCGCCGCCCCGCCCGCCGCGTGCCGGCGCAGCGCGCCCGCCCAGTCGCCCAACCCGAACGCCAGGTGCTCCCGCCCGTCCACCAGCCCGTCGAAGGAGAAGACCCGGGCCGTGGTGGCGTACCCGTCGGGGAACCGCAGCGGGACCGTGACCTGTGTCCGGACCGTCGCGGCCGGCAGTGCGTCGTACATGTGTCTCCTCTGTCAGGCGCTGCCGGCCAGCCCGGCAGCGGGTACCGGTGAGGAACCACCCTGGCTTCCCACCGTACGGTCACCCGGTCGTCCGCGCAGCGCGGACGGGCGACCCCGCAGCACCAGCACGGCGGCGCCCGGCAGGGCCGCCACCAGCACCAGCGCCCCGTACACCAGGGCGGTCGCCACCCCCTCGGCGGCACCCAGGCCGGCTGCCCCGAACGCCCAGGCGGCGACGCCCTCGCGCGGACCGAAACCCGCCATGTTGGCGGGCAGGCCCATCGCCAACAATGCCAGCAGGGTCAGCGGCACCAGCACCGCCAGCGGCGCGGTGACCCCGGCCACCCGGGCCGCGAGAACGAACGTCGCCAGGTGGCAGCCGACCACCACCGTCGAGGTCAGCAGCACCCCCGGCCCCGTTCGCCGGCCCAGCAGCCCGGCCCGCACGTCTTCGACGGCGGCGCGCACCGCGCGGGCCTGCCGCGACGGCCCCGACCGGGGCAGCGCCCGCACCAGCACCACCAGCGCCAGGCCGACCGCCACCGCCACCGCCGTCACCGTCGGCAGGTACGGCCGCACCGGCGAGGGCAGTGCCAGCAGCAGCGCCACCGCCAGCACCACCTGGACCAGCTGCCCGGCGGTCCGCTCCCAGACCACCGCGCGGACGGCCCGGCCCAGGTCACCGGCCTCTCGGCCGTGCCGCACCGCCCGGTGCACGTCCCCGAGCACCCCGCCGGGCAGCGTCGCGTTGAGGAACACCGCCCGGTAGCAGTCGGCCACCGCCGTGCCCAGCGGCAGGCGGACGCCGAGCGCCTCGGCGACCAGCCGCCACCGCCACGCGCAGCCGACCGCGGCCAGCGCGCCCAGGGCCAGCGCGCCCAGCACCGTCGGGGCGTCGATCCGGCGTAGCCCGGCCAGGGCCGGACCGGTGCCCAGCCACCACAGCAGCGCGCCGACCAGGGCCACCCCGCCCAGGTTGCTCACCCAGGCCCAGGCCGTACGGGCGCGGGCGGGTGACGTGCCGGTGGCGTCGGATGACACGCGGTTCCTCCTCCGGAGATCCTGTCCCTTCTCACGTAGCGGCCGGCGAACCGGTTCATTCCACCCCGGCGAGCAGGTCGTCGTGGCCGACGGTGACGGTGAGCCGACCGGCCGCCGCCTCGGCCCGCCGCCACCGGGCGTACCCGGCCGTCCGGTCGGCCAGGTCGGGGCGCTGCTCGACGGCCGCCTCCAGCCAGCCGTCGAACCACTCCACGATCAGTTCCGCCCGCTGAGGCCCCAGCCGCCACGGGGTCTCCCGCACGGTCACCGGCATCCCGTGCCGGGCGAACTGGGCGACGGCCACCCCGGCGGCGTCCGGGCCGAGCAGGGCCCGGCCGTCGACGGTACGCCGCTGGTGGGCGTCGAAGGCGGCGGCGATCTCGGCGTCCAGCGGGTCGGCGGGGTCGAACCGCACCCGACCGACCACCGAGAGCACGAACAGGCTCGGGCAGCCGACGCCCGCGCAGGCGGCCACGATCCGGGTGATCTCGTCGGCGGTGAGCATGTCCAGCAGCGCCGACGCGGTGACCAGGTCCGCGTCGGCCAGGTCGGCGGGGGTCAGCCGGGTGATGTCGCCCTGCCGGGTGAGCACCCGCACCGGGCTGCCGTCGGCGGCCACCGGCACCGCCGCGCCGGCCCGGTCGAGCAGCCCCGGGTCCCGGTCGTGCAGCACCCAGCGCTGCGGGCCGGGCAGCAGCGGGGCCAGCCAGCGCAGCATCGACCCGGTGCCGCTGCCCAGGTCGTGCACCACCCACGGCCGGTCCCCGCGCAGCGACGTGACCGAGCCGACGCCGGTCACCAGCATCCCGGGCCCGCCCTCACCGGCCGGCGACAGGCCCGACGCACCGGCGTCTGCGGCCGGCCCGCCGACCCCACCGGCGTCGGCGGCCGGCCCGGTGCCGGTGAGCCGGGCGCGGAGCAGGTCGACCAGGTCCCCGCTGCGGGCGTCGGCGTCGGCGGGTTCCCGCAGCCGCAGCCAGTCGGCGAACGGTTCGGTGGCGTACGCGGTCATGTCCTCACTCCGTCCAGCACCTGGGAGACGATCGTCACGGTGGCCGGCCACCCGGGCAGGTCGGCCCGCCGGCCCCGGGCCGCGTGGCGCAGCCGGTCCCGCAGGTCGGCCGAGTGCAGCCAGCGGCGCAGGGCGCCAGCCAGCGCCACCGGGTCGCCCGGCGGCACCAGCACCCCGGGCGCGGCACCGTCGCCGGCCCGGCCCAGCGCCTCCGGCACCCCGCCGACCGTGCTGCCGAGCACCGGAATCCCCCGGGCCAGGGCCTCGACCACCACCATCCCGTAGGTCTCGGCCCGCGACGGCAGGACCAGCAGATCCGCCCCCGCGTACGCCGCGTCCAACGCCGGCCCGGTCACCGGCCCGTGCCAGCGCACCCGCCCGGCCGTCCCGTCCCGCTCGACCCGCCCCCGCAGCCCGGCCACGAAGGCCGGATCGCGGTCCAGGGCGCCCACGCAGTCCAACGTCCACGGCCGGTCGACCAGCCCGGTCAGCGCGCCGAGCAGCACGTCGTGCCCCTTGACCGGGGTGACCGCCGCGACGCAGAGCAGCATGGTGCCGGCGGCCGTGCCGGGGGCGACGTCGGCCGGGTCGACCCCCGGGGTGGCCACCGTCACCCGGGCCGGGTCGATCCGGTGCCGGGCCAGCAGCAGCTCCCGGGTCCAGCCGCTGGTGGTGACGAGCGCGTCGGCGAGCGGCAGGGCGCGCGCCTCGGCGTCGTCGCCGAGCGGCATGTGCACCAGCACCACCTGGCGCAGCCGGCCGGCCTGCGCCGCCAGCAACTCCGGCACGGTCGAGGCGACCAGCCCGTCGTAGAGCACCGGCACGCCGTCCGGCAGGGCCGCGAGCAGCCCGGCCAGCCGCGCCCGTGCCGCCCCGTCGGGGTGCGGCCAGTCCCCGGGTACGCCGTGTTCGCGCACCGTCCAGCCGGCCGCCGCCAGCCCGGCGCAGACCCGCCGGTCGTACGCGTTGCCGCCGCTGGGGGTGGCCGGGTCGTCGATGTCGCCGGGCAGGACGACGTGCACCGCCCGCACGGGCTACAACGACCGCTCGTAGCTGGCCCAGGCGATGTGCGACTCGTGCAGGGTGACCGTGATCCCGGCCAGCTCCCGGGCGCCCGCGCCCAGCCCACCGGCGTGCACCCGGTCGGCGAGCCGGTCGGCGATGGCCCGGCACAGCACCTCGGTGGTGGTGTTCTGCCCGGCGAACGCCGGCTCGTCGTCCAGGTTCCGGTACGTCAGGTCGGCCAGCACCGCCTTCAGCTCGTCGGTCGCCCGGCCGATGTCCACCACGATGCCGTCGTCGTCCAGCTCGGTGCGGCGGAAGGTGGCGTCGACGACGAAGGTCGCCCCGTGCAGCTTCTGCGCCGGCCCGAACACCTCCCCCCGGAAGCTGTGGGCGATCATGATGTGGTCCCGTACGGTCACGCTGAACACGGCGTCTCCTCGTCGTAGGTGATCAGATGGCACAGCGCGGGAAGTTCCCCCGAGGCCAGCCGGGCGAGCACGGCGGGCAGCTCCGCGAAGCGGGACCGCCCGGTCAGCAGCGCGTCGAACACCGGGTCGGCGAGCAGCTCCAGGGCCAGCGTCAGCCGGTCGGCGAAGTCCCGCCGGGACGCCCGCGCCGGGGAGACCGTGCCGACCTGGCTGCTGCGGACCGTCAACCGGCCGGCGTGGAACGCCCCGCCCAGCGACAGCTCCACCGGCCGGTCGCCGTACCAGCTCAGCTCGACCACGGTGCCCTCCGGGGCGAGCAGGTCCAGGCTGCGCTGCAATCCGGCGGCGGTGGCGCTGGCGTGCACCACCAGGTCCCGGCCCCCGGTCGCCGCCTCGGGCACGGCGAAGTCGACGCCCAGCGCCGTGGCGACCGCCGCCCGCGCCGGATCGGCGTCGACCAGCTCCACCCGCACCCCGGGGAAGCGGGCCAGCAGGGCCGCCACGCTGCACCCCACCATCCCGCCGCCGACCACGCTGACCCGGTCGCCGACCAGCGGGGCGGCGTCCCACAGCGCGTTGACCGCCGTCTCCACCGTGCCGGCGAGCACCGCGCGGGCCGCCGGCACGTCGTCCGGCACCGGGGTCACCGCCGACGCCGGCACCACGTACGCGCTCTGGTGCGGGTGCAGGCAGAACACCGTCCGGCCGCGCAGCGCCGCCGGGCCGGCCTCGACCACCCCGACGCTGAGGTAGCCGTACTTGACCGGGGCGGGGAAGTCGCCCTCCTGGAACGGGGCGCGCATCGCCGTGTACTGGCCCGGTGGCACACTGCCGGTGAAGACCAGCGTCTCGGTGCCGCGACTCACCCCGGAGTAGAGGCTGCGGACCAGCACCTCGTCGGGGCCCGGCGTGGGCAGGGTCACCGTCCTGAGCTCGCCGACGCCGGGGGAGCGGAGCCAGAAGGCCCGGGCATCGTGGATCACGCGGGTTTTCTCCTCTTCTGCCGGCGGAACCGAACGAAACGGCCGCGTCCTGCGTACCCACTGCCGAGGTCGTCGATCATAAACACGGAGGCAGGGTGTCCAGGGTTCGAACCGGTCCGGTGCTCGGCCTGACCGCACAGACCGTCCTGCTGGCCGGGCTGGCCGCGACCGTCGGGCTCGACGTCGCCGGCTGGCTGGCCGGCCTCGCGTACGGCGTGGTCACCTGCGTCGCGTTGCAGCGCGGCCTGCGCCGCCGGGGCGTCGACCGGCTCGGGCCGGCCGACCGGGTGACGCTGACCCGGGGGGTGCTGGTCGGCGGGGTGACCGCCCTGGTCGTCACCGGTTTCTCCGGCCCGGCCCCGCTGGCGGTGCTGGTGCCGATGACGGCGGTGGCGCTGGCCCTGGACGCGGTGGACGGCTGGGTGGCCCGGCGCACCGGCACGGCCAGCACGCTCGGCGCGCGCTTCGACATGGAGGTCGACGCGTTCCTCATCCTGGTGCTCAGCGTCCAGGTGACACCGGCGGTGGGGCCGTGGGTGCTCGCCATCGGTGGCCTGCGCTACGCCTTCGTCGTCGCCGGCTGGCTGCTGCCCTGGATGCGGGGGACGCTGCCGCCCCGCTTCTGGCGCAAGGTGGTCGCCGCCACCCAGGGGGTGCTGCTGCTCGTCGTCGCCGCCGACATGCTGGCCCGGCCGGTGACCGCCGTGCTGGCGGCGGTGGCGTTGGCGCTGCTGGTCGAGTCGTTCGGCCACGACGTCGGCTGGCTGTGGTGGCACCGGTCGAGCCGGCCCGCCCGGGTCACCGCGCCGACGCCCGTCGCGGCGCTGCCGGTGCCGGCCGTCGCGGCGCTGCCGTCCGTACCATCGGTGCGGCCCCGGGTGGACACGATCACCGACCGGCCGTTCGTCGCCCACCAGCCGGTCTGACCCGGCCCGCCGACCCGGCCGCGCGCCGGGACCCTCCCCAGGAAGGACCATCCGGAGTGTCGTTGTTGTCACGCCTGCGCCGCCCGAGCACGGCAGCCGAGCCCGCCGGGGACGCCGGGCCTTCCGGGGACGCCGCGCCCGCCGGGGCCGACGGGCCGGACGTCGCCGCCGATCCGACGCCGCCGGGCATCGCCGGGGCGGGCCGGGGACGGTGGCGTACGGTCGCCGGACGGGTGACCACCGTGCTGGCCGGGCTGCTGGTCCTGGCGGTGCTGACCGCGCCGGGCCGGTTCGACCAGCTCACCCCGGTGGCGTTCCTGCGGGTGCCGGTCGAGGCGCTGGTCGCCGCCGCCCTGCTGCTGGCGCTGCCCGGCCGGGCCCGGCGGCCGGCCGCGGTGGCGGTCGGGGTGGCGCTGGGGCTGGTCGCCGTCGTCAAGGTCCTCGACCTGGGCATGTCGGCCAGCTTCGCCCGCCCGTTCGACCTGGTCCTCGACTGGGTGCTGCTCGACGACGGCTACGCCTTCGTCACCGACTCGGTGGGCACCGGCGGCGCGGTCGCCGCCGCCGTCGCTCTGGTCGCCCTGGTGGTCGCCCTGCTGGTGCTCACCACCCGGTCGGTGCTGCGGCTGACCCGGCTGACGACCGGGCACCGCCGGACCGCCGTCCGGGTGGTGGCCGGCCTGACCGCCGTCTGGGTGGCCGCCGCGACGCTCGGCGTGCCGGTCGCCGACTCCAACACGGCGACCCTGGTCGGGCAGCACGTCGGCCAGGCCGGTGCGGGCCTGCGCGACCGGCGGGAGTTCGCCGACCAGGTGGCCCGGGACGCCTACCGGGACACCCCGGGCGACCAGCTGCTCACCGCGCTGCGCGGCAAGGACGTGCTGCTGGCCTTCGTGGAGAGCTACGGCCGGGACGCCGTCGAGGACCCGGAGTTCTCCGGTGGGGTCGGCGCGGTGCTCGACGGGGGCACGAAGCGACTGGCCGCCGCCGGGTTCACCGCCCGCAGCGGCTTCCTGACCTCGCCCACCTCCGGCGGGGGAAGCTGGCTGGCCCACGACACGCTGCTGTCCGGGCTGTGGATCGACAACCAGCAGCGGCACGACAGCCTGCTGGCCAGCGACCGGCTGACCCTCAACAAGGCGTTCCGGAAGGCCGGCTGGCAGACCGTCGGGGTGATGCCGGCGGCCACCTCACCCTGGCCGGAGGGGGCGTTCTTCGGCTACGACCGCTACCACGACGCGGCGGGGCTGGACTACCGGGGCCCGCAGTTCAGCTACGCCCCGATGCCCGACCAGTACACCCTGGCCACCTTCCAGCGCCGGGAGCGGACCCCCGGCCACGCCCCGATCATGGCGCAGATCCCGCTGATCTCCAGCCACTCCCCGTGGGCGGCGATCCCCCGGATGCTCGACTGGGACCACGTCGGGGACGGCTCGATCTACCGCCGGCCGACGTCGGTGGCGTTCAACCCGAAGGACGTGGTGGGGCGCAGCACCACCGAGGTGCGCACCGGTTACCGCCGGGCCATCGAATACTCGCTGAACAGCCTGATCTCCTACGTCGAGACCTACGGCGACGACGACACGGTGCTGGTCTTCCTCGGTGACCACCAGCCGTCCCCGCTGGTCACCGGCCCGAACGCGAGCCGGGACGTGCCGGTCACCGTGCTCGCCCGCGACCCGGCGGTGCTGGACCGGGTGTCCGGCTGGGGCTGGCAGGAGGGGCTGCGTCCCGGGCCGGACGCACCGGTGTGGCCGATGGACACCTTCCGCGACCGGTTCCTCGCCGCCTTCGGCCCGCAACCGCCCGCCCACGTCGCCGCGCCGCGCTGAGGTCCCGCGCCGACCGTCCGGCGTCCCCGACGCCGGGCGGTCAGCGTTTCGCGGCCAACCTGACCGCGTTGCACACGTCGACCACGCCGGGCACCTGCCAGGCGACCTGGCCGGCGAGCTGCCGGGCGTCGACGTCGGGGACGACCCCACCGAGGATCGCCACCCGGTTCTGCACGGTGACGGTGATCCGCCGGGCCCGCAGGCCGACCCCGCCGACGATCCGGTACGCCACCTCGGCGGCCAGCCGGACGTCCTCCCCGGGCGGGCCCGGCGGGTCGGGCTGCGGACGGAACCAGCTGTCGTCGGGCAGCGGCCACGGCATCACCATGCCGTGCTCCGCTCCCGGGGCCGCTCGGTCGCGGCGGACCGGGACCAGTCCACCGCCGCCCGGCGGGTGTCGAAGACCGGGAACACCCGGTCCAGCCGCATGGTGTGCAGCACGGTGCGGACGAACCGGGACGGCCCGGCGAGGCTGAGCCGCCGGCCGCGCTGCCGGGCGTCCTGCCGGGCCCGCACCAGCTCACCGAGCGCGGTGGAGTCGATCAGGTGCACCCGGACCAGGTCGACCACCACGTGCCGGTCGGCCCCGACGGCCTCCGTCAGCGCGCCGTGCAGGGCGTCGCCGGTGGCGAGGTCCAGGTCACCGGCGGCGGTGACGACCGCGACCTCGTCCAGGTGCTCGACGCCGAGCACACCGAGCGGGTCGGCGCGGCGCGGGACGCGCGCCGGCACCGGGCCCGGTTCGTGGGTCAGCTCGCAGCGGGGGCAGCGGTGCGGTCCGGTGGCGAACGGCGATCCGGTCCAGCCCTGCTCGGCGACGAACGTCCAGACCACCTCGGCGTCGGGCAGGACGCAGGCCGGGCCGCTCGCCACCGCCCCGCAGCTGTCACAGATCAGCGTCATCAGCGGTTCGTCCGGTACGACGGTCATCGGATCTCCTCCTCGAGGATGGCCGTGGCGGTCCGGTGGTCGCGGTCCGGCGCGCGGTGGTCGACCGGAGACCCCGCGCGCCGGACCACGACCGGTTCCGGTGGGTCAGGGCTCGGTCCGGCCGCCGGCGGTGCCGACGACCAGCGCCACGGCGACCCCGGCCAGGCCGACCTGCACGATCAGCTGCCGCAGGGTGTAGCCGTCGCTGTCGATGCCGACGAGCCGGCTGACGATGGTGCCGAGCAGCGCGGCGACCAGGCCGACGGCGAGGGTGAGCCAGAGCGGGACCTGCGTACGGCCTCCGACGACGAGCCGTCCCAGCGTGCCGATGACGAGCCCGACGACGACGGCGGCGACGATCCCGGGCACGCTCATCGGCTGTGCTCCCGGACCCGGCCCACGGCGGGCTGCCGGTGGGCGGCGGACGGGACCTGCCCGCCGTCCACCCGCAGGGCCCGTGGGGTGGTGACCATCGGCAGCACCCGGGACACCCGGGCGGCGCTCAGCACGCGCAACGCCCGGGCGCTGGGGTCCCGCAGGGTCAGCACGCCGCCGTGGCGGGCCAGTTCGCGGTGTACGTCGAGCAGCAGGCCGATGCCGGCCGCGTCGAGATGCCGGCATTCGGACAGGTCCACCACCACGTGGGTCGGGCGCAGCGCGACGAGCCGGTCGAAGACCTGCCGGGACCGGGCCAGCGCGGCCAGGTCCAGGTCGTCGGTGACGCACACCTCCACCAGCGGTACGGTGCACTCCGGGCGGGACGCTCCCACGACTCGGCCTCCTTCCACGCTCGCTGTCCGGCCCCAGCCTCCGGGGCGAGGTTGGCGACCGCCGCGCGGACGTATGTCAGTTGCGTGACAAATCCCGCGTTCGCCGTGCCCGGTTCGTCATCGTCGGCGGGTACCGGGCACCATTTCCCGATGGCGGGCGTACTGGTGATCGAGGACGACGACCGGATCCGTCTGGCGCTGCTGCTGGCCCTGGAGGACGAGGGCTACCTGGCGCGCGGGGCGGCCACGGCCGAGGAGGGGTTGCGGGCGCAGCGGCAGGACACCGCCGACTACGTCCTGGTCGACCTGATGCTGCCCGGCCTGGACGGGTTCGAGTGCATCAGGCAGTTGCGCCGCGACGACGACGTGCCGATCGTGGTGGTCAGCGCCCGCGACGACACCCACGACATCGTCGCCGCGTTGGAGGCGGGCGCGGACGACTACCTGGTCAAGCCGGTCGCCATCAAGGAACTCTCGGCCCGGTTGCGGGCGCTGCGCCGGCGGGGCCGGACCGCCGTCGCGCCGTCGGCGGCGGTGCCGGTGCTGGTCTTCGGCCCGTTGGAGATCAGCCCGGAGGCCGGTGAGGTGCGCCGGTCGGGGCGGCCGGTGCCGGTGACCCGCACCGAGTTCCGGTTGCTCTGCGAGCTGGCCGAGCACGCCGGGCGGGTGCTGTCCCGCCAGCAGTTGCTCAGCCGGGTGTGGGGCTACGAGACCGGCGACGAGCGGCTGGTCGACGTGCACGTGGGCCGGCTGCGGCAGAAGATCGAGGCCGATCCGGCGAACCCCCGGCACCTGGTCACCCTGCGGGGCCTCGGCTACAAGCTGCAACGATGAGGCGGCTCGGCCTGCGGGCCCGGGTCACCGCCGCGTTCGCGATCGGGGCGTTGCTGCTGTCGGCGCTGATGGCGTTGATCTCGTACGAGCTGGTGCGCCGTTCGCTGCTCGACGAGCGGGAGCGCACGGCGCTGCGGGCGGCGTACTTCGACGCGGCGGTGGTCCGCGCCGGCCTGGACACCGACACCCCGGACGTCTACGAGGTGCTGCGCACCCTGGACACCGGGGGCAGCCGCCGGGCCCTGGTGCACCGGGACGGCCGCTGGTACGCCCGCACCGCCGACGAGGGTCCGTCCGGCGCGGTGCCGGCCGGGCTGATGGCGATGGTCGCCGACGGCGAGCCGGCGGTGCAGCGGGTCCGCGTCGACGGGCAGCCGGCGCTGCTGGTCGGGGTGCCGCTGGCCGACTCGACCGGCTACTACGAGATCACCTCGCTGCGGGAGCTGGAGCAGACCTTCCAGGTGCTGGCGTTGGCGTTGACCGTGGTGGCGGTCACCATCGCCGGCTCCGGCGCGGCGCTGGGCTGGTACGCCACCCGGCACGGGCTGCGGCCGTTGACGGCGGTGGCCGACGCGGCCGAGAAGATCGCGGCGGGGGACGTGACGGCCCGGCTCGCCCCCGGCACCGACCCGGACCTGGCCCGGCTCTCCACCTCGTTCAACCGGATGGCCGACCAGGTCGCGGTCCGCATCGAGCGGGACCGGCGGTTCGCCGCCGACGTCGCCCACGAGCTGCGCTCGCCGTTGCAGACGCTGTCGGCGGCGGCGAGCGTGCTGGCCCGGCGGCGGGACCGGTTGGACGACCGGACGGCCACCGCCGCCGGCCTGGTCAGCGAGGAGATCACCCGGTTCCAGCAGTTGGTCAACGACCTGATCGAGCTGGCCCGCAGCGACCGGCCGGCGCAGCGCGAGGAGGTCGACGTGGTGGCGCTGGCCCACCAGGTGTGCCGGGGGCGGGGCCTGCCCGGGTCGCTGGTGGACGCCGGGCCGCCCGCGCCGGGACGCTGGTCGGTCGACCCCCGCCGGCTGGAGCAGCTGCTGGTCAACCTGCTGGACAACGCGGTCCGCTACGGCGGCGGCCCGGTCGCGGTGCGGCTGTGGCTCTCCGACGGCACGGGAGTGGTCGAGGTCGATGACGCCGGCCCGGGGGTGCCGGTGGCCGACCGGGAGGTGGTCTTCGACCGGTTCGTCCGGGGCCGGGCCGCGCACGACCGGGCCGGCGGCGATGGGACCGGCCTGGGCCTGGCGCTGGTCGCCCAGCACGCGGCCGCCCACGGTGGACGGGCCGGCGTGTCCGACCGGCCCGGCGGCGGCGCCCGGTTCCGGGTGGAGCTGCCGGGCCGGTCGGACACGCCGGCAGATCGGAAGAGCACAC
>NZ_JACGMO010000043.1:0-51671 GCF_015354745.1 Micromonospora sp. S-DT3-3-22 | reverse complement strand
CCCCGACCGAGCTCGACCTCGACTCGCTCCGCGCCACAGTGGAGCTCGCCGACCGCGCCAGCGCCATCGACGCCGAGACCGCAACGGCGCCAGCGTCCCCGGCCGGCGGGACGGACCCCGCGCCCGCCACCGGCACCCGCGCCGGCAGGGCGGATGCCGCACCCACGACCAGCACCAGCAGGGCCGCCGGAGCGGCCGAGGAGGAGTTGTCATGACCCAGCCGAAGACCAACCGCATCCCTGCCCCGCTCTACGCCGCCGCCGGCGCCGGAGAGCTGGCCTACCAGCAACTGCGCAAGCTGCCCACCGTGGCGACCGAGCTGGGCAACCGGGTCGTCGCCGACGGCACCAGGGTCGTCGCCGAACTGGGCGGCCGGGCCGTCGTCACCTCGGTCGAGCTGCGGCAGAAGGCCACCGAGACCTTCCGTACCGCCAACCTGACCGCCACCGGTCTGCGTGAGCGGGTCGCCCCGACCGAGCTGAACCTGGACAAGCTCCGCGCCGAACTCGACCTGGACAAGCTCCGGGCCGAACTGGACCTGGACCGGCTGCGCGGTGCCGCCACCCGCAACGCCGCCGTCGTGGTCGCCGGGGCTCAGGCGGCCCAGGAGCGCGCGCTGGCCGCCTACGGCGCGCTGATCGCCCGGGGCGAGCGGGTGGTCGGTGCCGGGGTGCTGGAGGCCGCCGACACCGTCAACGCCGACATCGAGGCCACCGACGCCACCGTGCGGACCGGGACCACGCCGGACACCACGACCGGCCCGGCGGACACCGTGACCACCCGCCCGGCGGGCGTGGCCGCCGACCAGACGCCGACGCCGGCGGACGTGGCCGAGGTCGTCGAGGCCAAGCCGGCCGCCGCCAAGGCCACCCGGACCCGGGTGACCAAGGCCGCCAAGGCCACCAAGCCGGCGGCGACCGGGTCGACCGCGACCGGTACGACGGCGAAGCCGAAGACCACGAAGCGGACCCGCCCGGCCGCCGAGTGACCGTCGCCGGCACCGGCCCCGGGGGCGTCCTGACGGACGTTTCCGGGGCCGTCGGCATATGCTGGCCGACATGGCCATCGCCGCGCCGATCTTCGTGTTCCACCTCGTCTACGTGATCGACCTGGTCCTGCTCGTGTTCGCACTGGCGGTGCAGGGCATCTCGCTGGTGCACGCGTTCACCCAGCGCTCGGACGCCTTCCCGGCGATCGGGACCCTCCCCAAGGGTGGCTGGATCGCCATCCTGGCCGTCTGCATGCTGCTCACCCTGCTCGGTTTCGGCGCGCTGAGCATCTTCGGGCTGATCGGCATCGCGGCCGGCCTGATCTACCTGCTCGACGTCCGGGTGGGGCTGCGCGACCTGCACGACGGCAAAGGGTTCTGGTGAGGGGTTTCCGCTGGCCGCCACCACCGGACGGCGGACCCCGCACCTGGGGCCCGGGGCCGGGGGCGCCGCGTACCGGGCGACCCGCCCTGCCGGAGCCGGAGACCGAGCTGGTCGCCACCCCGCACGACGTGCAGCTGGAACGGCTGGTCACCGGCGTCGGTGACCCGGTCACCGTGTTCGCGCACGGGTTCGGCAACGGCATCGCCACCACCCGCCCGTTCGGCAGCGCGGTCGCCGGTCGCCGGGTCTTCTTCCAGTTCCGGGGGCACGGCCGCTCCGACGCGCCGCCCGGCCCGTGGAGCTACCTCGACCTGGCCCGCGACCTGCGGGCGGTGGCGGATCTCAGCGGTGCCACCCGGGCGTTCGGGGCCAGCCTCGGCGCGGGCGCGCTGTGCCGGCTGCTCGCCGAGAGCCCGGACCGGTTCGAGAAGCTGGTCTTCCTGCTCCCGGCCGTCCTCGACCGGCCGCGTGGCCCGATCGCCCAGCAGCGGCTGGCCGACCTGCTGGAGGCGGTGTCCGGCGGCGACGCCTCGGCCGTGGCGGACGTGGTCGCCCTGGAGCTGCCGCCGTCGGTCCGCAACACCCCGGCCGGCTGGGCCTACCTGCGGCAGCGGCTCGACCAGTTGCTCCGCGACGGGCTCGCCACCGGCCTGGCCGACCTGCCGGAGCAGTCCCCGCTGGCCGACCTCGCCGCCCTCGCCGCGGTGACCGCGCCGGCCCTGGTGATCGGCTGCGTCGGCGACGACCTGCACCCCACCCACATCGCCGCCGAGCTGGCCGACGCGCTGCCGCAGGCGACCCTGCACGTCTACGACCGTCCCGGGTTCGCCTGGACCGACCGCGCCGACCTGCGGGACCGGATCTCCACCTTCCTCAACGACTAGCGTCGGCGTCCGCCGCCGGCAGGTGGGCGGCGCGGACGTCGCGCAGCCAGCGTTTCACGGTGGCCTCGTCGGGCCGGTCGGGCAGCGGGGTGCGGAGCCGGTCGAAGTCCCGCTCCGCCTCGGCGACCAGTGCCTGCGCCTCGGCCAGCGCGCCGCCCACGACCCGCTCGCCGAACGCCCGGAACCACTGCGGGTCCGCCAGCCGGATCTCCAGACGGCCGGTGGCGTAGAGGGTGCGTCCCTGGTGCAGCAGCCGGGCCAGGTGCCGGGCGTGCTTCGCCGAGCGGCGTCGGCCGCCCACCGTCGCGTCGCGGGTGGTCAGCTTGCGGAACTGCTGGCTCGCATACCCGAGGTAGGCGTCGCGGACGCGCGGTGCGCTCGCCGACCGGATGGCGATCAGGCGGTCACCGGTTTCGGTGCGGGTCTCGTAGCAGCCGTCGGAGCCAGGGCCGGCCAGCCCGTAGGCGACCGAGCCGACGATCCCGGAGAGCAGCAGGTGCATGCCGGGAGCATGCCGGACCGAACCGGCATCCGAAACCGGACTTCGGTTGTCAGGTATCACTGCCACCCTCGACGGTATGACGACGACACCGTTGGACGGAAAGATCGCGCTGGTGGCCGGCGCGACGCGGGGCGCGGGCCGGCAGATCGCGATCCAGCTCGGCGCGGCCGGGGCGACGGTCTACGCCACCGGCCGCAGCAGCCGGGCCGGCCGCTCCGAGCTGGACCGTCCCGAGACCATCGAGGAGACCGCCGAGCTGGTCACCGCCGCCGGTGGCACCGGCATCGCGGTACGGGTCGACCACCTGGTGCCCGACCAGGTACGCGACCTGGTGGCCCGGATCGACGCCGAACAGGGCCGGCTCGACGTGCTGGTCAACGACATCTGGGGTGCCGACCCCCTGATCACCTGGGAGAAGCCGGTCTGGGAGCAGCCGCTGGAAGCCGGGTTCCACACCCTGCGGCTGGCGGTGGACACCCACATCGTCACCAGCCACTTCGCGCTGCCGCTGCTGATCCGCCGCCCCGGCGGGCTGGTCGTCGAGATCGGCGACGGCACCCGGGCGTACAACGACACGCACTACCGGCTGTCGGTCTTCTACGACCTGGCGAAGGTGTCGGTGACCCGGCTCGCGTACAGCTGGGGGCACGAACTGACGCCGCACGGGTGCACGGCGGTGGCACTCACCCCCGGCTGGATCCGGTCCGAGGCGATGCTGGAGCACTTCGGGGTGACCGAGGAGACGTGGCGCGACGGCGCGGCGAAGGACCCGCACTTCCTCATCTCGGAGACGCCGGCCTTCGTCGGGCGGGCGGTCGCCGCCCTGGCCGCCGACGACGACCGGGCCCGCTGGAACCAGGCGTCCGTCTCGGCCGGCGAACTGGCCCAGGTGTACGGCTTCACCGACGTCGACGGCAGCCGACCGGACGCGTTCCGCTACCTCAGCGAGGTGGTCGAGGCGGACCGGCCCGCCGACGTCACCGGCTACCGCTGATCAGGGGGTACGGAGGTGACGCCGTAGAGGGCGGCTGAGCGGGCCGCCGCGTCGACCAGGCGGGCGCGCAGTTCCGGTGGGTCGAGCACCTCCACCTCCGGGCCGAGGCCGAGCAGTTGCGGGTACGCCACCTCGACGGACTCGACGGGCAGCCGGGTCACCACCCAGCCCTGCCCGTCGGGTGCGCCGACCGAGGCCAGCGCCTCCTCGTACGCGAAGGGGGTGTCGGCGAGGAACCGCAGCCGGCGCAGGCCGACGGGGCTGACCCGGACGGTGACCCGCTCGGCGAGCATGCCCCGCAGGAACGCCTCGGCCTGCTCCCGCCAGTAGCCGCCCAGGTCGAAACCGTCGTCCCGGACGAACGTCGCCGGGTCGGGCACGACGTCGACCACCCGGTCCACCCGGTAGGTACGCATCTCGTCACCGACCCGGCCGACGAGATACCAGGTGCCGCTCTTGAGCACCAGCCCGTACGGCTCGATCCGGCGGGTCACCTCCCGTTCGCCGCGCCGGTACCGCAGCACCACCACCCCGTCCCGCCACACCGCGCGGGCCAGCTCGGTCAGCCAGCGGGGCGGGGTGGACTCCCGGAACCAGCCGGGCACGTCCAGATGGAACCGTCGCCCGGTGCGGGCGGGGGCGTCGCGCAGGCTCGGCGGCAACGCGGCGAGCACCTTCAGCTCGGCGGACGCCACCGCGTCGGCCAGCCCCAGGTCCCCGGCGGGGCCGGGCAGCCCGGCGAGGAAGAGCGCCTCCGCCTCGTCGCGGGTCAACCCGGTCAGCCGGGTCCGGTAGCCGCCGAGCAACCGGTACCCGCCGGCCCGCCCCCGGTCGGCGTAGACCGGCACCCCGGCGGCGGAGAGCGCCAGCACGTCCCGGTAGACGGTCCGCTCGGACACCTCCAGCTCCCGGGAGAGTTCGGCGGCGGTCATCGTCTCCCGCGACTGCAACAGCAGCACCAGGGAGATCAACCGGGACGCCCGCACCCCTGCATCCTGCCGGCCCGACCCGTCGGCCGGCACCACCGGGTGTCCGGTGGCGGTGGCCCCCGGCCGATAGGCTCTGCGGTCGTGAACGGACCCCGTACGATCGCCGCGCCCGTGACCGGTGCCGCCCGTCGCTTCTTCGGCGGCGTGGGCCTGCTCCTGCGTGGCCTCGGCCTGTACGTCCGCAGCCCGGGGTTGATGCTGCTGGGCGTGGTGCCGGCGTTGCTGTCCGCCGTGCTCTTCGTCGCCGCGTTCGCCACCCTGGTCTACTTCGTGGACGAGCTGGCGGCGTGGGTGACCCCGTTCGCCGACGACTGGTCGGACACCCCACGCAGCCTGGTCCGGGTGATCGCCGGGCTGGCCTTCCTCGGGCTGGGCGGGTTGCTCACCGTGGTCGGGTTCACCGCGGTCACCCTGGTCATCGGCGACCCGTTCTACGAGAAGATCTCCGAGCGGGTGGAGGACCGCCTCGGCGGCACCCCGGACGCGGTTGAGGTGCCGTTCGGGGCGTCGCTGCGGCGCAGCATCGTCGACTCGCTGCGGCTGGTCGGGCTCTCGGTGCTGTTCGGCATCCCGCTCTTCGTGGCCGGCTTCATCCCGGTGGTCGGGCAGACCGTGGTGCCGGTGGTCGGGGCGGCGGTGGGCGGCTGGCTGCTCGCCGTGGAGCTGGTCGGTGCGCCGTTCTCAAGGCGCGGGCTGCGGCTGCCGGACCGGCGGGCCCGGCTGAAGGCGGACCGGGCCACCTCGCTCGGCTTCGGGGTGGCGGTCTTCCTGTGCTTCCTGATCCCGCTCGGTGCGGTGCTGGTGATGCCGGCCGCCGTCGCCGGGGCGGCGCTGCTCGCCCGCCGGTCGCTGGGCCAGCACATCGAGGAGAGCTGACCCGCCGCTGCCCGGCGGCCCGACGGCCCGGCCGGGCCTGCTGTCAGGGCAGGTCGCGCAGGCAGGACCAGGCGGAGGCCACCGGCCGGTAGCCGAGGCGGGTGTTGACCGCCAGCATCGGCGCGTTGGCCTCGTCGTTGGAGGTGTAGGCCGTGCGTACCCCGCGACCGGCGGCCCGGTGCAGCGCGGCCTGCTTGGTCAGCCGGGCCAGCCCCCGACCCCGGTACTCCGGCCGGGTCGCGGTGAAGTCGGACCACATCCGGTCGCCGTCCCGCTTGACCAGGCTCAGCGCGACCAGCGTGCCGTCGATCTCGGCGACCGTGCCGGCGTCCCGGTCCAGTCCCGGGTTGTCCCAGCACTCCGACCGCCACAGCGAGTAGCTGGTCGCGTCCACCGGCACGTCGCCCGGCTCGCCCGTCGCGGCGGCGGCGTCGAGGAGGTGGACCCGGTACGGGTCGAGCCCGGCGAGCGGGAGCAGCCGTACCCCGGCGGGCGGCTCGGGCATCGGCGGGGCCGGGCGCAGGTCGAGCGCCGAGTAGCGCAGCTCCCGGCTGGGGGTGAACCCGTGCCCGCGGGCGTACGACAGCGAGTCGGTCTGCACCCAGGTGCGTACCCGGCGGACCCGCAGCGCGGCCAGGTGGTCCAGCGCGGCGGTGAGTAGCGCGGTGCCGACGCCCCGGCCCCGGTGCTCCGGGTGCACGTGCAGGGTGGAGACGTCCCCGAAGTCCGGCACGGAGGTGTGCGCGTTCCGGTGGGCCGAGGCCCAGCCGACGATCCGGCCGTCCGCCTCGGCCACCCAGGCCGTCCAGTCCTCCTCGGGCGGCGGTTGGGCGATCATCTGCCGGGTCGACGCGACGCCCCGCACCAGGTACGGATGGACCAGCGACCGCAACGCCACCACCCCCGGCGCATCGTCCGGCCGGGCGGTGCGGATGCGCCACCCCGCCGCCGGTCCGCTGAGTGGCCCGGCGGAGTAATCGTGGGCGGGCGGGACAGGGGGCCGGCGCTGCTGGGTGGTGCCGGTCGGCTCGGTGGTGCCGGTCGGCGCGGGTGGTGGTGCGGCAGCGTCAGGCATGCCCGCGAGCGTAGGCACGGGCCGGTGTCGCCGGCCACGGCTTTTCGCATCTGCCCTGCCCGTCGCTCTGAGTGACACTGCCCTGGCGTGACCGTTTTCACTCTCCGTGTTCTCGGGTCCACCCCCACCATGTCACCCTCGCTTCCTTTGCTCTGCTGCCATGGAGGCGACAGGAGCCTGAGATGCTGTTCTGTAACTTGCGTTCGACGGCCGTCGCGTCAGCCTGGTCACGCTAGGTGCCTGTCGCGCGGATGGCAGCAGAGCAAAGCGGCTGAACAGGAGAAGTATGGGGTCGACGCAAAATCGCTGAGAGTGACGGGGTTGTCGATGGTCAGCGTCGGGTGCGGTGCTCGGAACGGCGGGGTGGCAGCGCGGCGGACGGGGACGGGGACGGGGCGGATCAGGCGGACTGCCTGATCACCAGCTCCGTCGGCAGCACCACCGCCCGCTCCACCTCCGCGCCGTCGGCCAGGGCCAGCAGCAGGCGGGTCATCTTCCGGCCCAGCTCGACGATCGGCTGGCGCACGGTGGTCAGCGGCGGCTCGGTGTAGGCGGCCGTCTCGATGTCGTCGAAGCCGATCACCGCGACGTCGTCCGGCACCCGCCGGCCCGCCTCGTGCAGCGCCCGCAGGGCGGCGTGCGCCATCAGGTCGGAGGCGGCGAAGACCGCGTCCAGATCGGGGTACGCGGCGAGCAGCCGACGCATCGCGATGGTGCCCGACTCGCGGGTGAAGTCGCCGTACTCGATCAGCTCGGGCAGGCCGGCGGCGACCACGGTGTCCCGGTAGCCGGCGAGCCGTTCGATGCCGGCGACCATGTCCTGCGGGCCGGCGATGGTGGCGATCCGGCGGCGACCGTTGTCGATCAGGTAGCGGGTCGCCGTGGCGACCCCACCGATGTGGTCCACGTCGATGTAGGGGACGTCGGCGGCGTCCAGCGGCCGGCCGCTGCACACCACCGGGATGCCCAGCCGGGCGAGCCGGCCGGGCAGCGGGTCCTCCCCGTGCAGCGAGGCGAACAGCACCCCGTCGACGTGCCGGCCGGTGGTGTAGCGGGTGACCCGGTCGTGCCCGGCGGGCGAACCGGCCAGCATCAGCACCAGCTGCTTGTCGGCCGCCTCCAACTCCTGGGCCGCGCCCCGGATGAGCCCGGGGAAGACCTGGTCGTCGGAGAAGACCCGGGTGGCCGCCTCCGGCAGCACCAGGGCGACCGAGTCGGTCCGCTGGGTGACCAGGCTGCGGGCGGCCAGGTTCGGCACGTACCCCAGCTCGGCCACCGCCCGGCGGACCGCCTCCTGGATCGGTTCGGCGACCGTGGTGGAGCCGTTCACCACCCGGGAGACCGTCGCCCGGGACACACCGGCCTGCCGGGCGACCGCCTCCAGGGTGGGCCGTTGTGCCGCCGTCATACCCGCTCCCACCACTTCGTCACAGCCCGTTCCGGGAGATCACCTCCTGGTACCACCGGGCGCTCGACTTCGGGGTGCGCCGCTGGTTCAGATAGTCGACGTGGACGATCCCGAACCGCTTCCGATAGCCCTCGGCCCACTCGAAGTTGTCCAGCAACGACCATACGAGATAGCCGCGCAGGTCGACTCCGCGGGAGATGGCCTCGTGCGCGGCCCGCAGGTGCCCGTCCAGGTAGGCGATCCGGTCGGCGTCGTCGATCCGGCCCGCCGCGCCCGCGTCGGCGGTGCCGCTGTCGTCCGGGAACGCGCCACCGTTCTCGGTGATCATCAGCGGCAGCCCCGGGTAGTCGGTGGCGATCCGCACCAGCAGCCGGGTCAACCCGGCCGGCTCGATCTGCCAGCCCATGTCGGACACCGGGCCGGTGGCGGGCAGGAACTCCACCGCCCCCTCGGTGCCCGGGTAGGCGCTGCTGCCCGCCCCGTCCGGGCGGCCCGCGACGTAGGTGGGTGAGTAGTAGTTGATCCCGAGCAGGTCCAGCGGCGCGGCGATGATCTTCTCGTCGCCGTCCCGGACGAACGTGGGCTCCACCATCCGGGCCACGTGTTCGAGCACGTCGGCCGGGTAGCCGGCCCCGGTCAGCGGGTCCAGGAAGATCCGGTTCTGGAGGCCGTCGACGAGACGTACCGCGGCGGCGTCGGCGGCGCTGGCCGGGTCGGCCGGCGCGACGTCCGCCGGGTTGAGGGTGATCCCGACCGTCCGCGCGCCGGCCGCCCGCAGCGCCCGCGCCGCCAGGCCGTGCCCCAGCAGCAGATGGTGTACGGCCCGGAACGCCGCCCCGGCGTCCCGCTCGCCGGGGGCGTGCACCCCGTTGCCGTACCCGAGGTACGCCGAGCACCACGGCTCGTTGAGCGTCGTCCAGGTGCGGATACGGTCACCGAGCCGGGCGTGCACCGCCAGGGCGTAGTCGGCGAAGTGTTCGGCGGTCTCCCGGCTGGCCCAGCCGCCCCGGTCCTGCAACGTCTGCGGCAGGTCCCAGTGGTAGAGCGTGACGATCGGGTCGATGCCCCGGCCGAGCAGCGCGTCGGTCAACCGGTCGTAGAAGTCCAGGCCGCGCGGGTTGACCGGGCCGGTGCCGTCCGGCCTGATCCGGGGCCAGGCCACCGAGAACCGGTACGCGGCCAGCCCCAGCTCGGCCATCAGCGCCACGTCGTCGGCGTACCGGTGGTAGTGGTCGCAGGCGACGTCACCGGTGTGGCCCGCGAACACCCTGCCCGGCGTACGGCTGAAGGTGTCCCAGATGGACTCGCCGCGACCGTCGTCGCGGGCCGCGCCCTCGATCTGGTACGCGGCGGTCGCCGCGCCCCACACGAAGTTCTCGGGAAATCGAAGCTCGCTCACGCGGTTTTCTCCTTCGTTCGCGGCTGCGGGGCTCGCAAACCCGGCTCACTCCTCGCGCTCACGCGGGGCTCTCCTTCGTTCGCGGCTGCGGGGCTCGCAAACCCGGCTCACTCCTCGCGCTCACGCCTTGACCGCACCTTCCATGATGCCGCCGATGATCTGGCGGCCGAACACGACGAACACCAGCAGCAGCGGCAGCGTCGCGATCGCCGTGCCGGTGAACACCTGCGACATGTCCTGGTAGTAACCGTCGGAGAGGGCCCGCAACGACAGCTGCACGGTCGGGTTCTCCGGGTCGTTGAGCACAGCGTACGGCCACAGGAAGTCGTTCCAGGTCGTCATGAACGTGAGCAGGCCGAGGACGGCGGCGGCCGGGCGCAGCGCGGGCAGCACCACGTTCCAGTAGATCCGCAGCGTGTGGCAGCCGTCGACCCGGGCCGCCTCGATCAGCTCGGTGCTGACCGCCTGGGCCGCGTACTGGCGCATCATGAACACGCCGAATCCGGTGACCAGGGCGGGGACGATCACCGCCGGCAGCCGGTCGTTCCAGTTCAGCTTGGTCATCAGCAGGTACAGCGGGATGACCCCGAGCTGGGTGGGCACCATCATGGTGGCGACGATGACCATGAGCAGGGCGTTGCGGCCCCGGAACCGCAGCTTGGCGAACGCGAACCCGGCGAGGGTGGAGAAGAGCACCACCGAGAAGGTGACGCTGACCGCGACGATCGTCGAGTTGACCAGGCCGGTGAGGAAGTGCGCGTCGGGGTTGGCGAACAGCCGGGTGATGTTCGCGCCGAGGTTGCCGCCGGGGGTGAGCGGTGGCGGCACCTGGCCCATCGCGTCGCTGCTGCGGCTGGCGACCACGAACATCCAGTAGATCGGGAAGATCGACAGCAGGGCGGTGAGCGTCAGCGCCGGGTAGGTGAGCCGGCCGGCCGACCAGATGCGGGTCATCGGTCCCCCTTGCGGGCGCCGCCGCCGAGCCGGCGCAGGATCAGTACGTTGATCGCCGCGACCACCGCGATCAGGGCGAAGAGCAGCCAGGCGACGGCCGAGCCGTAGCCGAAGTTGTAGTGCGGGGCGAAGGCGTTCTCGAACATGTACATGGTCATCGTCTGGGATTCGCGCAGCGGCCCGCCCCGGATCGCGTTGGTGCCGGAGTTGAACAGCCGGGGCTCGGTGAACAGTTGCAGCCCACCGATGGTGGAGATGATCACCGCGAAGATGATCGTGGGTTTGAGCAGCGGCACGGTGATCGACCAGAACTGGCGGGCCCGGCCGGCCCCGTCGATCGAGGCGGACTCGTACAGGTCGCGGGGGATGGCCTGCATCGCGGCCAGGAAGATCAGCGCGTTGTAGCCGGTCCACCGCCAGTCGACCATGGCGGAGATGGCGGTCCAGGCGGCGAACCGGTTCGCCTTCCAGTCGATCGCGTCGACGCCGACCAGGTCGAGCAGCCAGTTGATCATGCCGAACTCGCGACCGAACAGCACCGCGAAGACGATCGCCACCGCCGCCGTCGAGGTGACGTTGGGCACCAGCACCGCCATCCGCCAGGTGGTCCGCGCCCGCAGCCGGCGGTTGAGCAGGTTGGCCAGCCAGAGGGCGGCGAGCAGTTGCGGCACCGTGGAGAGGACGAAGATGCCGAGGGTGTTCACCACCGAGTTCCAGAAGTCGGCGTCGGCCATCAGCTGGGTGTAGTTCTGCGCGCCGACGAAGGCCGGGTCCACTCCCAGCAGGTCCCAGTCGTGCAGCGACACCCAGAACGTGTACGCCAGCGGATAGAGCCCGAAGACCGCGAACAGCAGGAAGAACGGCGTCACGTACAGGTAGGGCGAGTACCTGACGTCGAGCCGGGCCCACCGGTGCTCCCGCTCCGGCCGTCTGCTCCGGGTCCGTACCGCCACCGGCGGCGGACCGTCGACCTGAACAACCATCTCCCGTGCGCTTCCTCTCTGTCCCTGCCTGCACCTGCCCGCCCGTCGGGGGCGGGGTCGCGGCGTGGGCCCGCGACCCCACCCCGGACGGGTTACTTGGCGGCGGCCTTGCGGGCGTTGGTGGTGGCGTCGGTCCAGCCCTGGGCGGGATTGCGCTGGCCCAGCTCGACGGTGCGCACGGCGTTCTCCACCTCGGTGCGGACGGCCTGGTTCTTGGGGCCCATGTAGACCGGCTTGAGGCTCTTCGCACCGGCGGCGAAGATCTTGCCGACCGGGGCGTCGGAGAAGTACGCGTTGGTCGAGTTGACGATCGCCGGGTCCTCCAGCGCCTGCGGGGACGACGGCAGCGGCCCCTTCTCCTGGAACGCGCCGATCTGGCCCTTGGCGCTGGTCAGGAACTTGGCCAGCTCGATCGCCTCGGCCTGGTGCCGGCTCTGCTTCGGCACCGCCAGGTAGGAGCCGCCCCAGTTGCCGCCGCTGCCGGGCACCTGGGCGATGTCCCACTTGCCCTTGGCGTCCGGGCCGGCGTTGCCCTCGATCACCCCGGTCATCCAGGCCGGGCAGGCGATGGTGGCGAACTTGGCCTGCTTGAAGGCCGACACCCACTCCTCCGACCAGGCCCCGTACCGGCCGGACAGGCCGGAGTCGATGATGTCGACGGTGGTGTCGTACGCCTGGCGTACCGCCGGGTTGCTGTCGACCACCAGTTTGTCGGCGGTGTCGTAGTAGCTGTAGCCGGTGGTGTTGCCGGCGGTCTGCAACAGGATGGTGTTGAAGGTGTTGGTGGCGGCGTCCAGGAAGGCCGCGCCGGTGTTCTTCGCCTTGAACTGCTCGCCGACCCGCACGTAGTCCTGCCAGGTGGGCCAGAGCTTGGACACGGCGTCCCGGTCGGTGGGCAGGCCGGCGGCGGCGAAGAGGTCCTTGCGGTAGCAGATCGCCATCCCGCCGACGTCGGTGCCGAGGCCGATGAGCTGCTTGCCGTCGGCGGTCAGCCCGCCGTTCCACTTCCACTCCAGGAAGTTGCCCTTGAGCTCGGCGGCGCCGTGGTCGAGCAGGTTGACGAAGTTCTGCGGGTTGGCCTTGTACTCGACCAGCAGCCCCTCCTCGATGGCGACCACGTCACCGGCACCCTTGCCGGCGGCGAGCCACTGGGTGAGCTTGGGGGAGTACTCGTCGAGGTTGCCGCCGGTGCCCCGCTCCACGATCTTGATGCCGGGGTGGCTGGACTCGTACTCCCGGTAGAGCTTCTCGTAGCCGAACTGGCCGAACACGTCGACGGTCAGCGTGACCGGGCCGCCGTCGGCGGCCTCGTCGTCGCCGCCGCAGGCGGTGGTGCCGAGCAATGCGGTGACGGTGACCAGGGCGATCGCCGTGAGGCGGCGGCGGGAAAAGACACCCATCTGGGTCGGACCCCTCTCAGGTCGGTGGTGGGGTGGTACGGCGTATGCGCGGGCCGCGGAGGCGGCGGCCCGGACTCGATCTCAGCGAGAGAGCGCTCTCACGACAGGGTGGTGGGTCGATCGACTCCTGTCAAGAGAGCGCTCTCTCAAGGATCGCGGCGAGCCCCGGACACGCGCGAGCGGCCGCCCCCGGCTGGGGACGGCCGCTCGTGGAACGCGGTCGCGGCGGCGCGCGGGAGGTCAGCCCACCCGCAGACCCGCCAACAGGGAACGGTCCCCGGCCACGCCGAGGGTGTCGAAGCTGACCCGGCCCCACAGCGCCAGCAGCAGGTCGCTCGCCGAACCGGTGACCTGCACCCGGGCGTGGTGGTCGTCGTGCCCGAACACCGTCGCGGTGTCCAGCAGCGCCACCCCCTCACCACGCATCCGCAGGTACCAGTCCTGTGCGGCGTCGCTGGCGGTCAGGTGCACCACCCCCTGCCACTGCCCCGAACCGCTGCGCCGGCCCGCCGGCAGCCAGGTGTCCAGCACCTCGCCGACCCCGTCGGCGGCGAGCTTCGCCTCGATCGGGTCACCGGCGGCGATGGCGAGCTGGGCGTCCCACCGGTGCACCGCCGTCTCGTGCGCCATCCGCCGCGGCCAGAACCCGGCCTTCTTCGGCTGCGGCGCCCAGTTCCACGCCGGGGCCTCCGGGTCGAGCGCGTCGAAGAGGGTCATCAGCCGGTCGTACTCGTGCTGCCAGAGCTGGAGCGGCGTCAACCCGGCGGGCAGGTCGATGGTGTCGTCGCGGCTCGCCGGCTGCGCGGTGTCCCCGGCGCCGGCGACGGAGTGCACCCAGTGGTAGAGGCCGGCCAGGTGCACGGTGAGGTCGGACACCGTCCACCCCGGGCAGGACAGCACGGGTGTCTCCGGCGGGGCCTCGGCGACGGCCGCGGCGAACGCCGGGCCGTCGACCCGGAGCGCTCCCAACCAGAAGTCCTTCGTGGCGTGCAGTCTGCTCATCGCAAATCCTCCCCGGGGTGACCCGGCGACCAGTGGGTGCCGCGGCTACCCCTCAGCCTAGGGTGAAAGGCGTGTCAGACGTCTACGCCAAACCGACAACGGACGCCGAACCCGCCGATCCGGCCGCCCTGGCGGAATACACCACCCTGCGGCTCGGTGGCCCCGCCGCCCGCTGCGTGGCCGCCACCAGCGCCGACGAGATCGTCCACCGGGTCCGCGAGGCGCACCGGCGCGACGAACCGGTGCTGGTCCTGGCCGGCGGCAGCAACGTGGTCGTCGGGGACGCCGGCTTCCCCGGCACCGTCGTGCTGATCCGGTCGCGGGGCTTCGCCGTGGTCGCCGAGGACCAGGACACCGTCACCGTACGGGTCGAAGCCGGCGAACCCTGGGACGACCTCGTCGCCGCCACCGTCGGCAACGGCTGGTCCGGCCTGGAATGCCTCTCCGGCATCCCCGGCTCGGCCGGCGCCACCCCCATCCAGAACGTCGGCGCGTACGGCCAGGAGGTCGCCGAACGGATCACCGGCGTCCAGGTGTACGACCGCGCCGAGGACCGGCTCACCACCGTCGCCGCCGCCGACTGCGGCTTCGCCTACCGGGGGAGCATCTTCAAGTACAGCGACCGCTGGGTGGTGCTCTCGGTCGACTTCCGGCTGGACCGCTCGCCGCTGTCCGGGCCGGTCCGCTACGCCGAACTGGCCCGCTCGCTCGGCGTCGAGGTCGGCGACCGGGTGCCGCTGGCCGCCGCCCGGGGCACGGTGCTGACCCTGCGCGCCGGCAAGGGCATGGTGCTCGACCCCGCCGACCCGGACACCTGGTCGGTCGGTTCGTTCTTCACCAACCCGGTGCTCGACCGGGCGGCGTACGACCTGCTGCGCGAGCGCGCCGCCGACATCGGCGAACCCCCCTCCTGGCCCTGCCCGGGTGACCTGGTGAAGGTCAGCGCCGCCTGGCTGATCGACAAGGCGGGCTTCGCCAAGGGGCACCCCGGGCCGGGCGGCACCGCCATCTCCGGCAAGCACACCCTGGCCCTGACCAACCGCAGCGGCACCGCCCGTACCGCCGACCTGATCGCCCTCGCCCGGGAGATCCGCGACGGCGTCCACACCCGCTTCGCCGTCCCCCTCCACCCCGAACCCGTCCTCATCAACTGCACCCTCTAACCCACCCCGACCCCGCCCGCCGCCCCGTCCGTGTTGGGGTCAGGTGGGGGAGATGGTGGGCCAGGGGAGGGTCAGCTCGCCGCGACGCCAGCGGTGGGGGCGGTCGAGGACGGGCCAGCCGGTGGACCGCAGGGTGCCGACGGCGGTCAGCCACCGTTGGCGGGGACCGAACGGGGCCAGCCCCGCGGCGGCGTGCCAGGCGTCGTCCAGGGCGCTGAGCAGGGCGTGGATGCGTTCGCCGGGCACGTTGCGGTGGATCAGCGCCTTCGGCAGGCGCTCGGCCAACCGGGCCGGGCTCTCCAGCGTGGTCAGTTTGGCGGCCAGGGTCAGCGTCCGGGGGCCGGTGGAGTCGATCAGCAGCCAGCCGGCCAGCCGGCCCAGTTCGTCGCAGGTGCCCTCGACCAGCACCCCGCCCGGGGCGAGCCGGCCGGTGACCGTCCGCCAGGCGTCGGCGACCTCGTTCTCGTCGTACTGGCGGAGCACGTTGAACGCCCGGACCAGGGTGGGCCGCAACCCGGCCAGTTCGAAGCCGCCCCGGGCGAACGTCAACCCCGGCGGGTCGGCGGCCGGCGCGGCGGCGGCCACCCGTACCGGATCGATCTCCAGCCCGACCACCCGGACGTCGGTGCGGACCCGGGTGGCCAGCCGGTCCCGCAGCTCGACGGCGGTGACCGGGGTGGCGCCGTAACCCAGGTCCACCACCAGCGGGTCGACGGCGGCACGTAACCGGTCGCCGCAGGTACCGACGATCCAGTTGTCGACCCGGCGGAGCCGGTTCGGGTTGGTCGTCCCCCGGGTCACCACCCCCAGCGGCCGCTGCCGGCCCCGGTCAGCCATCCGGGGTCACTGCCCGACCCGGTGCACCTTGTGCTGGGCGGCCTGGGCCAGCGGGCGGACCACCAGCCGGTCCACGTTGACGTGGTGCGGGAGGGTGGCGCACCAGGCGACGCACTCGGCGACGTCGGCGGCCACCAGGGGCTGCGCCACCCCGGCGTAGGTGGCGTCGGCCTTCGCCGTGTCCCCGCCGAAGCGGTTCAGGCTGAACTCCTCCGTCCGGACCATCCCGGGGTCGATCTCGACCACCCGGACGGGCCGGCCGCACAGCTCCAACCGCAGGGTGCCCGCCACGGCGGTCTGTGCGTGCTTGGCCGCGCTGTACCCGCCGCCGCCCTCGTACACGGTAAAGCCGGCGGTGGACGAGAGCACCACGATCGTCCCCGCGCCGGAGCGCTCCAGGGCCGGCAGCAGGGCCTGGGTGACCCGCAGCGTGCCGAGCACGTTCACGTCGTACATCCACTGCCAGTCGGCGACCGAGCCGGTCTCCACCGGGTCCAGCCCACGCGCCCCGCCGGCGTTGTTGACCAGGACGGTGACCGGGCCGGGGGCGTCGGCGGCGGCGCGGGCCAGCCCGGCCACCGACTCGTCCGAGGTGACGTCGCAGGCCACGGCGGTGGCGCTGCCGCCGGCCGCCGCGATCTCGGCGACCAGACCGGCGAGCCGGTCGGTGCGGCGCGCGGCGGCGAGCACGTGGAAACCCTCGGCGGCGAGCCGGCGGGCGGTGGCCGCGCCGATCCCGCTGGACGCCCCGGTGACGATCGCGACAGAGGTCATCCGGCCATTCTCACCCTGGCGGCGTGGCCGGCCGCCCCGGGCCCCGTGATGAGGTCCGTCACGCCCACGGCCCGGGGCGAGGCATTTCCGAAGCCCGATGGGGAAGATTGCATCCGGCGTGAAGGTTGACCGAGGAGCGCCGGTCGTGCGGGACGGCATCAACCGTGACAGAGGGAGCGGACGTGGCGGATCAGCACACCGGTGTCGGTCGTCAGCGAGGTGCCCTGCCGTGGCCCCGGCCCCGCCGGATCGCCACCCTGTCGGTGCACACCTCACCGTTGCACCAGCCGGGCACCGGCGACGCGGGCGGCATGAACGTCTACATCCTGGAGGTCGCCCGTCGGCTCGCCGAGGCGAACGTCGAGGTGGAGATCTTCACCCGGGCCACCTCCGGTGACCTGCCCCCGGTGGTGGAGATGGCCCCCGGGGTGCACGTCCGGCACGTCACCTCCGGCCCGCTGGAGGGGCTGACCAAGGAGGAGCTGCCCGGCCAGCTCTGTGCCTTCACCGCCGGGGTGCTGCGCGCCGAGGCAGCCCGCCCGCCCGGCCACTACGACCTGATCCACTCGCACTACTGGCTCTCCGGTCAGGTCGGCTGGCTGGCCAAGGAGCGCTGGGGGGTGCCGTTGGTGCACACCGCGCACACCCTGGCGAAGGTGAAGAACGCCCAGCTCGCCGCCGGTGACCGGCCGGAGCCGAAGGCCCGGGTGATCGGCGAGGAACAGGTGGTCGCCGAATCCGACCGGCTGGTCGCGAACACCCGGGCGGAGGCCACCGACCTGGTCGACAGGTACGCCGCCGACCCGGCCCGGGTGGTGGTCGTCGAGCCGGGGGTGGATCTGGCGCGGTTCCGGCCCGCCGTCGGGGACCGGGAGGTCGCCACCCGCGCCGCCCGTCGCCGGCTGGGCCTGCCAACCGACGGGTACGTCGTCGCGTTCGTCGGCCGGATCCAGCCGTTGAAGGCCCCCGACGTGCTGGTCCGCGCGGTCGCCGCGTTGCGGGAACGCGACCCGGCCCTCGCCGACCAGGTGACCGTGGTGATCTGCGGCGGCCCGAGCGGCAGCGGCCTGGACCGGCCCACCTCGCTGATCGAGCTGGCCGGTTCGTTGGGGGTCGCCGACCGGGTGCGTTTCCTGCCGCCGCGCACCGGTGACGACCTGCCCGCCCTCTACCGGGCGGCCGACCTGGTGGCGGTGCCCTCGCACAACGAGTCGTTCGGGCTGGTGGCCCTGGAGGCGCAGGCCTGCGGCACGCCGGTGGTCGCCGCCGCCGTGGGTGGCCTGGTGACCGCCGTCCGGGACCAGGCCAGCGGCGTGCTCGTGCACGGCCACGACCCGACCGACTGGGCCCGTACGCTGGCCCGGCTGCTGCCCGACCGGGCCGGTCGGGAGGCGCTGGGTCGGGGGGCCGCCCGGCACGCCCGGAGCTTCTCCTGGGAACGCACCGTCTCCGGGCTGCTCGCCGTCTACGGCGAGGCGGTCACCGGGCACCGGGAGCGGTTGGCGGCCCGGCTGGCCGACGGTCCGGCGCTCACCGGTTCCTGGTGACCGGGCGCCCCGCCCGGCGTCGTCGGGTGGGGCGGCCACGGCGGCCGTAGAGTGGGTCCGATGAGCGCGAAGAGCGAGCTGGCGGCCCTGATCGAGGCGGTCTGCACCGAACGGGAGCTGGACTGGGAAGCCACCGGTGAGGGCTCGTACGCGGTCACCCTGCCCGGCACCCACAAGCTCAAGACGATCTGCAACCTGATAGTCGGCGAGCACGCGCTGCGGGTCGAGGCGTTCGTGATGCGCCAGCCCGACGAGCGGCGCGAGGAGCTGTGGGCGTGGCTGCTGCAACGCAACGCCCGGATGTACGGTGTCGCGTTCTCGATCGACGCGGTCGGCGACGTCTACCTCACCGGGCGGGTCAATCCGTCGGCCGTCGACGCCGACGAGCTGGACCGGTTGCTCGGCGCGGTGCTCAGCTACGCCGACGAGTCCTTCGACACGATGCTGGAGATCGGGTTCGGCAGTTCCATCCGCCGGGAGTGGGAGTGGCGGGTCAAGCGGGGCGAGTCGACCGCGAACCTCGCCGCCTTCGCCCATCTGTTCACTCCGTCCGCCGGAGGTTCGGACCGGTCCTGACGGGTATGCCGCAGCGCTGCGGCGCGGCAGTGTGGGACCCGCCGCAGGCCGAGGACGGACTGTCGAGGAGCGTGTCATGGCTCAGCGGAACAGCTCAGGTCGCGGCGCGACGGCGACCAGGACCACGCGTCAGGCCGGCAACCGGACCCCGAACACGCCGGGCATCTCCGAGTCGGAGATCTCCCGGATGAGGGTCGACGACATCCGGGGTCAACTGCGCCGGCGGGGGGTCTCCGGGATCTCCGCGTTGCGCAAGCCGGAACTGGTGAAGGCGCTCGCGCGGACGTTGCGCGCGGAGGGCCGGGCCGGCGGTGCCGCCCGTCGCAGCACCGGCCCGTCGGGCCGGGCGCCGGCCCGCAGGAGCACGGCCGGGGCCGCGAAGGCGAAGGCCACCCCGTCGCGTACGCGGGCGAAGGCGACGCCGGCGAGGGCCACCCGCGCGACGGGCGTGCGCACGGGGCGGTCCACCTCCCGTTCGGTGCGCTCCGCGCAGCTCATCACGTCTCCGGCGGACCGTCCGGAACGTCCCGGGCGCAGCCTGGTGACCACCAACCACCAGGTGATCCGGAACTGGGCCGCGGCCCGGGGGGCCAAGCCGGCGACCATCGCCGGCACCGAGCGCAACGGCCGGCCGGGGGTGCTCACCTTCGACATCCCGGGTTACCGGGAGAGCCGTCGGCTGCGCGTGGTGAGCTGGGACGACTGGTTCCGGACGTTCGACTCCCGCAAGCTGAACCTGATCTTCCAGGAGCAGTTGCGGGACGGCCGACCGAGCAACTTCTTCCGCACCGAGTCACCCGATCGGGAAGACGGCTGAGACGTTTGGCGGAATGGCTGCCGGGTAGCCGCGTGTTGGCAGTCACGGAGCCCGGAAACAGCGGCACCGAGCGGGGACGGTCGGTGTTGTGACCGGCGAGACAGTGCTCGAAGGTTGAATCCGGAATCCGGGCGAACTAACTTTATTGCACCGCGTCACGCTCGGAAACGTTCGGGGGAGCGGCGGATCGATCAGATCCGTGCACCGAGCGAGACGCACATCGGGTGGAGCACGCCGTTGGGGGACGGCGCCACCCGGGAACCGGCGGCGCGAGCGGGCGACGCTTACGGGGGTGAGGGTCGCCCGCCGCCGCCGGGCAGGCGGTACGAGCGCCCACCGCGACCATCGGTCGTCGGTGGGCGCTCTGCCGTTCCCCGGCTTCTTGCGGACTTTTCGGCCCTGTTCGGCCGATCCGGAAGGCTCGCCCCGAACGTCACGGTGTCGCGGCACGTGGTGGAAGCAACCCCGGCCCGGAGGTCGGGTGGCCCGTGCGCGTCCTTTCGAGCTGATGTCGTCAACGATTCAGGCGACCGGCAACATTCGACCGGCGACCGGCGACCGGCGACAGCGCCAAGGCCCTCGCCGAGGGGCTGTTGCGCCGTCGGGTCGACCAGCGGGTTGATCACGGTGCGGTCGAGACAGCGCCAAGGCTCTCGCCGAGGGGCTGTTGCGCCGGGTCGGCACCGCAGGTGGCAGGCGGCGGTCGGTAGGCCGGGCGGCACCTGCGCCGAGGCCGACGCCGAGTGGAGTCGTTCACGTCATCAGGTCTAAAGGACGCGCCAGGTGTATGCCCGCTCCCCAACTGCGCGATGACCCACGGCGCTTTCAGATCGCCGGGTTCCGGTGAATCGGGTGCCCGGCGGCGGGGGTCGGCCGGGCAGTGGTGCGGCCGGGCAGTGGTGCGGCCGGGCCGGGGCAGTGGTCGGGCGGGCTTCGGCCGGGGCAGCCGTCGGGCGGGGTTCGGCCGGGGCAGCCGTCGGGCGGGCTTCGGCCGGGTGGTGGTCGGGCGGGGTCCGGCCGGGCGGGTGGGAGGGCCGGTGGGGCGGCCCAGGGGCTTGGGACGTGGGTCGGGCGGTGCGGGCGGTGGGCGTACTCAGGCGGGGGTACGGGCCGTGACCGGCTCGGCGGGTGCGGTCGCGGCGGCCTCGGCCGACTGCGGGGCCGGCAGCTGGACGGCCGTGACCGGCGCGACGGGGACCTCGGGACGGCGCAGGTGGGCCGCCCGGCGTTCCCGGGCCGGCCCGGAGAGCAGGTGGGCCAGCGCGGTCGCCGCGCCGATCGCGGCGCAGCCCAGCCAGAGCGCGCCGTTGCCGGCGTGTTCGCGCACCAGCCCACCGAGGACCGGGGCGACCGCCCCGGCCACCTGCCAGGACAGCGAGAACACCCCCTGATACCGGCCGCGCAGCTCGGCCGGGGAGAGTTCGGCGATCAGGGTGGCGTTGGACGGCGAGTTGAGCATCTCACCGAGCGTCCAGATCAGCACGGTGAGCCCGAAGAACCAGGCGGCGTCGGCGAACGCGGTCAGCCCGAAGCCGACCCCCATCACCATCGAGGCGAGGGCGAGCACGTGCGACCGGCTCCGTCCCCGGATCAGTCGGGGGACGAAGAGTTGCCCCGCCACGATCAGCACCCCGTTGAGCGCGATCACCGAGCCGTATGTGGCGGGGGAGAGGCCGGCGTCGCCCATCGCGATCGGCAGCATCGAGATGTGCTGGAGGAAGACCAGCGCGCCGAACAGGTTGAGCACGACGAAGGTCAGGAACACCCGGTCGGCGGCGATGGTGCGCAGCGCGCCGGCCCGGGGCGGCTTACCGGCCCGGCCGGGTGCGCCCTTGGCGACGACGGCCGTCGGGCGGCGGGTCTCGCCGACCTTGACGAAGATGATCAGCGCGGTGACCAGGGTGGTGGCCGCGTCGACCACGAACAGCAGCAGGTAGCCGGCCTCGGCGGCGAGGCCGGCGAGCACGGCGGCGCAGGCGAAGCCCAGGTTGATCGCCCAGTAGTTGAGCGAGAACGCCCGCAACCGGTCCCGCTCCGGCACCACGTCGATCATCATGGCCCCGAAGGCCGGCCGGGCGGCCTCGGCGAACATGCCGAGCAGCAGCGCGCCCACCGCCACCGCCCAGAGCGGCCGGGCGAAGCCGAGCGTCAGCATCATGGTGGCCGCGCCCAGGTGGGCGGTGAGCAGGGTGGGCCGTCGCCCCCACCGGTCGACCAGGGTGCCGCCCACGGTGGTGCCGACCGCGCCGCCGACCCCCCACAGGCCCATCACCAGGCCGGCCTGGGCGGCGGAGAAGTGGCGGGCCTGGGTCAGGTAGATGGCGAGGAAGATCAGTACGAACGAGCCGAGCCGGTTGACCAGGGTGCCCGTCCAGAGGTACCAGAACGTCCTCGGTAACCCACCGGTGGTCTCCCGGAACCAACCCCGTACCGTCCGCACGCCCGCGCCCCCGCTCAGGTAATGACCGCTGTCCTTGAAGCGCCTTACAACCTAGTTCCGGGCCCGGACCCCGGTCACTCGTTTTTCCACGTGGTGGTCGTCACCACCACTGCCCGCGTGTCCCCGCGCGCCGTGCGGCAGGATGATCGGCATGACTGCGAGCGAGGGGCCCACCGTCGGGACGCTGGTCCTGCTGCGGCACGGCGAGAGCGATTGGAACGCGAAGAACCTCTTCACCGGCTGGGTCGACGTCGACCTGACGGCCAAGGGTGAGGCGGAGGCGCGCCGTGGCGGCGAGCTGCTGCGTGAGCACGGCCTGCTGCCGGACGTGGTGCACACCAGCGTGATGCGCCGGGCGATCCGCACCGCCGAGCTGGCGCTGAACGCCGCCGACCGGCACTGGATCGCGGTGCGCCGGTCGTGGCGGCTCAACGAGCGGCACTACGGCGCCCTACAGGGCAAGAACAAGAAGCAGACCCTGGACGAGTACGGCGAGGAGCAGTTCATGCTCTGGCGTCGCTCGTACGACACGCCACCGCCGCCGATCGCCGACGACGACGAGTTCTCCCAGGTCGGTGACCCGCGCTACGCGCTGCTGCCGACCGAGCTGATGCCGCGTACCGAGTGCCTCAAGGACGTGGTGCACCGGATGCTGCCGTACTGGTACGACTCGATCGTGCCGGACATCCTCGCCGGCCGCACGGTCCTGGTGGCGGCGCACGGCAACTCGCTGCGCGCCCTGGTCAAGCACCTCGATCAGATCTCCGACGAGGCGATCGCCAAGCTGAACATCCCGACCGGCATCCCGCTGCGCTACGACCTCGACCCGCAGCTGCGTCCGCTCGCCCTGGGCGGGACGTACCTCGACCCGGCCGCCGCCAAGGAGGCCGCCGCCGCGGTCGCCAACCAGGGCCGCTGAGCTGACGGAGGGCTCCCGGGCCGGCGACCTCCGCCGGCCCGGGAGCCCCCGCCCGGGATCAGCTCGTGGTGGGGGCGGTCTCCCCGGTGATCAGGTAGACCACCCGCTCGCCGGCGTTGACCGCGTGGTCGGCGAACCGCTCGTAGAACCGGCCGAGCAGGGTGGCGTCGATGGCCGTCTCCACCCCGTACGGCCACTCGTCGCCGAGCAGCATGCCGAACAGGCTCTTGTGCAGGTCGTCCATGACGTCGTCGTCGCGGTCCAACTCGGCGGCGATGTCGGCGTCGGGGGTGGCCAGCACCTTGCCGATCTTCTCGGCCATCCGGTCGGCGACCGAGGCCATGTCGGTGAAGACCGGGCGCAGCTCGGCCGGCACCGCCGGGGACGGGTGCCGGCGCAGCGCGGTCTTCGCCACATGGTCGGCCAGGTCGCCCATCCGCTCCAGGTCGGCCGCGACGTGCAGTGCGGTGATCATCGCGCGCAGGTCGGAGGCGACCGGCGCCTGCCGGGCGAGCAGGTCGCAGACCCGCTCCTCGACGTGCTGGTAGAGGTCGTCGATCTCGGCGTCCCGCGCGATCACGGCCTCGGACGCCTCGCGGTCGGCGGTCAGCAGGCCGCGGGTGGCCTGGCGCATCGCGGCGCGTACGCCGTCGGCCATGTCCACCAGCAGTTGGCTGACGATCTGCAGGTCGGCCCGGAACTCGTCGCGCATCGTCACTTCCTGGGGTCGGTGCCGCCGGTGGTCGGAGGGACCGCCGGCGTACGGGTCGAGCAGGTGCGGGACCCACCGTAGGCGGGGGCGACGGACCCGAGATGAACCCGGATGAACGACGCGGGGCCCGGGAGTGAATTTCTGCCAAAGCGAGTGTGGTTCGTCCTGTTATGGGCGATAGCCAGGTTAACAATGACCCTACGATCGCCGGGTGGAATGGGCGGTGGCGATCGTGGTGGCCCTGGTGACCGGACTGGTCGCCGGGCTGCTGCTGGCGCGCCCCGTCCGTGACTGGCGACGCCGCGCGGCGTCGTCCGGGGGCGAGGGCCCCCACGGGGACCTGGGGAGGCGTGCGATTCCCGACGACCAGTCCGGCGGGCTGACCGGGCTCGGCCGCAAGACCATCGACTCGCTGCGCGCCGGTGTCGTGGTGCTCGGCCCGGACGACGTTCCGGTGCTGGTGAACCCGGCCGCACGGGCGATGGGACTGCTCCGTACCGGCGCCACCCCCGGCTCCATCGCGGCCCACCCGCTGATCCGTACCCTCGCCGGGCAGGTCCGGCGGACCGGGGTGCGGCGCGAGATCGAGCTCGACCTGCCCCGTGGCCGCGACAACGCCGGGGAGAACCCGCTCGGCGTGCACCTGCGGGCGATGGGCATCGGCGGCGGGTACATCGCCGTCGAAGCCGCCGACGTCACCGAATCGCACCGGCTGGCCCGGGTCCGGCGGGACTTCGTGGCCAACGTCAGCCACGAGCTGAAGACCCCGATCGGTGCGCTGCAACTGCTCGCCGAGGCGCTCGTCGACGCCACCGAGCCGGCCGACGGGGCACCGGACCTCTCCGAGGACATGCTGGCCGCCCGCCGGTTCGCCGAACGCATCCAGCACGAGTCGACCCGGCTCGGGAGGCTGGTGCAGGAGCTGCTGGAGCTGACCCGGCTCCAGGGCGCCGAGCCGCAACCCGCGCCGGAACCCGTCGCGGTCGACTGGGTGATCGCCGAGGTGCTCGACCGCACCCGCACCTCGGCCACCGCCCGCCGGGTCCAGGTGGTCACCGAAGGGCAGCGGGGCCTGACCGCGTACGGCAGCGACAGCCAACTCGCCACCGCCGTGTCCAACCTGGTGGAGAACGCCATCACCTACTCCGGCGAGGACACCACCGTGCGGGTCGTCACCCGGGCCGACGACGACCACGTCACGGTCTCCGTCACCGACCAGGGCATCGGCATCGCCCCCACCGACGTCGACCGGATCTTCGAACGGTTCTACCGGGCCGACCAGGCCCGGTCCCGCGCCACCGGTGGCACCGGCCTCGGCCTGGCCATCGTCAAACACATCGCCAGCAACCATGGCGGCCGGGTGGAGGTGGCGAGCACCCTGGGTGGGGGGTCGACATTCACCCTCCGGCTACCCGCCAGCCCACCGGACGCCCTGGAGTCGCTACTGCCGTCCGCTGGTATCGAGCCCGGCCCGACCGACCCTGCGCCGGGCCTGACCGTAGGAAAGGAAACACCCCGTTGAGCCGCGTACTGGTGGTCGAGGACGAGGAGTCGTTCTCCGACGCCCTGTCGTACATGCTCCGCAAGGAGGGTTTCGAGGTCTCCGTCGCCGCGACGGGCACCTCCGCCCTCACCGAGTTCGACCGGACCGGCGCGGACATCGTGCTGCTCGACCTGATGCTCCCGGAGATGTCCGGGACGGAGGTCTGCCGGCAGCTGCGGCAGCGCTCGCACGTGCCGATCATCATGGTGACCGCCCGGGACAGCGAGATCGACAAGGTGGTCGGGCTGGAGATCGGCGCCGACGACTACGTCACCAAGCCGTACTCGCCCCGGGAGCTGGTGGCCCGGATCCGGGCGGTGCTGCGCCGGCAGAGCCCCGAGGTGACCGAGTCGGGCGCGCCGACGCTGGCCGCCGGCCCGGTCCGGATGGACATCGAACGGCACGTGGTGACCGTCGACGGGGCCGCCGTGCAGCTCCCGCTCAAGGAGTTCGAGCTGCTGGAGCTGCTGCTGCGCAACGCCGGCCGGGTGCTCACCCGGGGGCAGCTCATCGACCGGGTCTGGGGTGCCGACTACGTCGGGGACACCAAGACCCTCGACGTGCACGTCAAGCGGCTGCGTTCCAAGATCGAACCGGAGCCGTCCGCGCCCCGGTTCATCGTCACCGTGCGCGGGCTGGGCTACAAGTTCGAGTCGTAGGCCGGCGGCGCACGGCGTTCACCCCTGCGGGCTGGCCGGGTGCGGGGCGATCTGACCCTGGCCCAGCCGGGCCGCGCACAGCTCGGCCAGCCGCGCGTACGCGGGCGCACCGATCAGCGCGGTCAGCTCCGGGCCGTACGACAGGTACATCGGCTCGGTGCCGACGTGCGCGTCGGTCGATGAGGTGCACCACCAGTCCAGGTCGTGCCCGCCGGAGCCCCAGCCCCGCCTGTCGAACTCGGCGAGCGTCGACACCAGCACCTTCGTGTCGTCGGGGCGGGTGGTCCACTCCTGGTCCCGGCGGATCGGCAACTGCCAGCAGACGTCCGGCTTGTACTCCAGCGGGTGCACGCCGTCGCGCAGTGCCTGGCCGTGCAGCGCGCAGCCGCCCCCGCCGGGGAAGTCGGCGTCGTTGAGGAACACGCACGGGGCGTCCTCGCCCCGGGTGGCCGTCCGCCGGGCCGGGTTCTTGCCGTCGATCGTGTCGGTCGCGGTCCAGTTCTTCGTACCCTTGCGGAAGTGCTGCCAGGTCTGCGGGGTGAGCCGCTTGACGGCCGCCCGGACCCGCTTCTTGTCGTCGGTGTCGGTGAAGAACGCGCCGTGCGAGCAGCACCCGTCGGCGGCCCGCCCGGCGACGATCCCGTGGCAGCCCCGGCCGAAGACGCACGTCCAGCGGGACAGCAGCCAGGTGAGGTCGGCGCGCACCAGGTGCCGCTCGTCGGCCGGGTCGACGAACTCGATCCACTCCCGGGGGAAGTCCAGCCCGACCTCCCGGCTGCGCGGGTCGTCGGGGCCGTCCACCAGCACGTGCAGCTCCACCTGGCTCGTCACCCGGCCCAGCGTACGCGTGAGTGAACCGGCCGGCCGGCGTGCCGTCGAAACGTGGTGGCCCTAGGGTCTTCCCATGCGGCTGGGTGTGCTCGACGTCGGTTCCAACACGGTGCATCTGCTTCTGGTCGACGCCCACCACGGCGCGCACCCGTGGGCCGCGCACTCCGAGAAGGTGGTGCTGCGGCTGGCCGAGCAGATCGGCCCCGACGGTGAGCTCACCCGGGCCGGCGCCGACGGGCTGGTCGAAGCGGTCGGGGCGGCCCGCGCGGCGGCCACCTCGCTGGCCGCCGATGACCTGCTCGCCTTCGCGACCAGCGCGGTACGCGACGCCACCAACGCGGCCGAGGTGCTGACCCGGGTCCGCGAGGAGACCGGGGTACGGCTGGAGGTGCTCTCCGGCGCGGACGAGGCACGGGCCACGTTCCTCGCGGTCCGGCGCTGGTTCGGCTGGTCGGCGGGGCGGCTGCTGGCGATGGACATCGGCGGCGGCTCGCTGGAGCTGGCCGCCGGCATCGACGAGGACCCGGAGGTGGCAGTGTCGCTGCCGCTGGGCGCCGGCCGGTTGAGCCGGGAACGGCTGCACGTCGACCCGGCCGGGTCGACCCCGCCGACCGCCGAGGCGGTGGAGGAACTGCGGGAGTACGTCGACGCGCAGCTCGACCCGGTGGTGGAGAAACTGGCCGGGGTGGGCTGGGAGCGGCCGGTCGCCACCTCGAAGACCTTCCGGACGCTGGCCCGGCTGACCGGGGCGGCCCCCTCCTCGGCGGGCCTGTGGGCGCGGCGCAGCCTGACCCGCACGGGGCTGCGGCAGGTGCTGGGGTTCGTCCGGCACATCCCGCCGGCCCAGCTGCCCGAGCTGGAAGGGGTGAGCGCCGGCCGGGCGCACCAGCTGCTGGCCGGGGCGGTGGTGGCCGAGGCGGTGCTGCGCCGGCTCGACGTGCCGGCGGTGGACATCTGCCCGTGGGCACTGCGTGAGGGCGTCATCCTCAGACGGTTGGATCAGCTCGAACCGATGTGACGTACGCCGGTCGTTGCGCGGCTTTTGCCGCTGCTCGTCCGGAACTGCGGTGGCGGACCCGGTTACCCTCGGGGATGTGACTTCCCGCGTCCCGGTGCTCCTGTCCAGTTCCTCGGTCTTTCCTGAGCGGACTGCGGCGGCGTTCCAGCTCGCCGCGGCACTCGGCTACGACGGGGTCGAGGTGATGGTCTGGACCGACGCCGTCAGCCAGGACGCCGGGGCGCTGCGCGGCCTCGCCAAGCACTACGGCGTCCCGGTGCTGTCGGTGCACGCCCCCTGCCTGCTGGTCACCCAGCGGGTGTGGAGCCCCGACCCGTGGGAGCGGCTGCGGCGAGCCGCCGAGCTGGCCGACACGCTGGAGGCGCCCACGGTGGTGGTGCACCCGCCGTTCACCTGGCAGCGCGACTACGCCCGCAACTTCGCCGACGGGCTGCGCACCGTCGCCGACCGGTTCACCGGGCTGCACTTCGCGGTGGAGAACATGTACCCGGTGCGGATGGCCGGCCGGCAGTTCGTGCCGTACGTGCCCGGCTGGGACCCGACCGAGGTCGGCTATCCCGCGTACACCCTCGACCTGTCGCACTGCGCCGCGTCGCACAGCGACCCGCTGGCGATGGCCGACCGGATGGGCGCCGGCCTGGCCCACGTCCACCTCGGCGACGGCACCGGCGAGGGCCGCGACGAGCACCTGGTGCCCGGCCGGGGCACCCAGCCCTGCGCCGAACTGCTGCGTTCCCTGGCCGGACGCGGCTTCACCGGTTCCGTCGCCGTCGAGGTCACCACCCGGGGCGCCAAGAGCCGCGCCGTCCGCGAGGCCGACCTCCGCGAATCCCTCGCCTTCGCCCGAGCCCACCTAACCGCCCCCACCCCCCTCAACGCCTAACCCCCACCCCACGCCTCCCCTCCCCGCGCGCCCGGCCACGCCGCCTCGCCCCGGTGATCAAGAGGTTTGCGTCATGTCCGGGCGTGAATCTGACGCAAACCTCTTGATCAACTGACGTAAACCTCTTGATCACCGAGGCGGCGGGGTGGGAGAGGTCAGGGGACCGGGGTGAGGGTGGGTTGTTCGGCGGCGCGTTTGCGGGCGCGGTGGGCGGCCACGTGCGAGCGGGTGGCGCAGCGCTCCGAGCAGAACCGACGGCAGCAATTCGACGAGGTGTCCAGGTAGACGTTGCCGCAACGCTCGTCGGCGCAGACCCCGAACCGGGCGCTGCCGTACTCGCAGAGCCACACCGACAGGCCCCACGCCGCGCCGGCCAGGTATTCGGCGCTGACCGACGCGCCCCGGCTGGTCACGTGCATGTGCCAGTCGCTGGAGTCGTGGCCGGAGATGCGCGGCTGCACCGGGAACGCCTCCAGCAGGGCGTTCAGCTCGGCCACCGCCTGGGCGTCGCGCCCCGAGGTGCCGTAATCGAAGACGTCGCGCAACCGCTTCTGCGCCCGTCGGAAGACCGCCAGGTCCCGGTCGGCCACCTCGTCGCGCATCCACGCGTTCTCGTCCGGAATGAGGGCCCGCAGGTCGTCGAGGTCGTCCAGGTGGGCGTTGACGAGGTCAACCCCGGTCCTGGCGTACGCGTCGAAGTTCACCCGACCAACGGTAGACGACTCACGCGGCACGCGGCGCGTCGATGTAGTGCGGCAGGAAGCGCGCGTAACCGTCGGTGATCAGACTTTCGCTCTCCCGGATGCCGACGCCGGCGGACTCGCCGTCGACGATCCAGCTGCCCAGCACCATCCGACCCCCGTCGAACTGCGGCAACGGCCGGAACTCCTGATAGCAGAAACCCTCGTCGCCATAGATCCCGGGATTGCTGATCTCCGTGTCGCCGGTCACGATGCGTACCGAACCGCCCTCCCGGCCGAGCAGCGGCTTCGCCACGTACTCCGGCATCCCGCGCGGCGAGTCCAGGTACGCCGGCAGCAGCAACTCGTGCCCGGGGAACAGCTCCCAGAGCACGGCCAGCAGCGCCTTGTTCGACAGCAGCAGCTTCCAGGCCGGTTCGATCCAGGTGGTCGGGGTGCCCGGCTCCAGCGCCGGCCGGCCGTACGGCTCGGCCAGCATCCACTCCCACGGGTAGAGCTTGAAACAGGTGGTGACCGGCCGGTCGGCGGCGTCGACGAAACGCCGGCCGTCCCAGCCGAGGTGCTGGATCGGCAGCAGGGTCACGTCCAGCCCGGCCTGCCGGGCCGTCTCGGCCAGGTAGCCGGCGGTGATCTGGTCCTCGCCGGACTCCTCCTCGTTGGACCAGCACACGTGCACCCGCCGGTCGTGCAGCCCGGCCCCGATCTTGGCCCACGCCCCGACCAGCCGTTCGTGCAGGCTGTTCCACTGGTCGGCGTCGGGCCGGGTGTCCTCCAGCCAGTACCACTGCACGATGCTCGCCTCGACCAGGGCGGTCGGGGTGTCGGCGTTGTACTCCAGCAGCTTCGGCGGCCACGAGCCGTCGTAGGCGAGGTCGAACCGGCCGTACAGGGTGGGTGGGCGCTCGTGCAGCGACCGGGCGACCGCCTGCGCCGCCCAGCCGGGGATGCCGAACTCGGCGTACCGGTTGCGGGCCACCACGTGCTCGGCGGCGGCCACCGACATCCGGTGCAGTTCCTCGGTCGCCTCCTCCAGCCGCAGCACCTCGTCGAGGTCGAAGGCGTACGCGGCGGACTCGTCCCAGTACGACATGATCTCGCCGTCGGGCAGCTCGGTGTCGACGTAGACCAGGCCCTGGGTGCGGATCACCGCGTCGGAGTCCGGGCGGGGGGTGACCCGCTCCCGGCGCACCGTCAGCCGCCGCAGGAGGCGAGATGGGTGCCGAAACCGCCGCGCTCCGGCAGCGCGCCGGCCACCGGGTCGGGCGCGGCGGCCCGGGGGTCGATGCCGACGGTCGGCACCTGCATGGCCAGTGCCACGGTGTCCCCGCCACCGACCGGCCCGAGGGCGCAGTCGTCATCGTCGTCGTCGGAGGTGAGGTTGCAGCCGGAGAGGGCGAGTGCCAGCGCGGTGAGCGCGCCGAGCTGCACGGAGGCCGACCGCAGCCGGCGGCGGGGGTGTCGTTCCACGTTCATGGTTGTAACTGATCCACGCCAGCGGCGCGTCCCCTGACCGGCCCTCCGCCGTGGCCGGAACCGGTCCGCCCCGCCGCCGGGCGCGGCCGTACGGTCGGGCGTTACGCTCGGCTCATGCTCCGTTCCGTCATCCTCGCCGCCTCCCGGTCATCCCAGGTCGAGCGGCTCGTCGCGACGGCCCCGTTCACCCGGGACGTCGTCCGCCGGTTCGTCGCCGGCACCGGCACCGACGACGCGTTGCGCGCCACCCGCGAACTCGTCGCCGACGGCCTCCGGGTCACCCTCGACAATCTCGGCGAGGACACCGTCACCGCAGAGCAGGCCACCGCCACCCGGGACGAGTACCTCACCCTGCTGCGGGCGCTCGACGCCGCCGGGCTCACCCCGGCCGCCGAGGTGAGCGTGAAGCTCTCCGCCCTCGGCCAGCGCTTCGACGAGCAGTTGGCCTACGACAACGTGCGGGCGATCTGCGTGGCGGCCGACCAGGCGGGCACCACCGTCACCCTGGACATGGAGGACCACACCACCACCGACTCGACCCTCGACGTGCTGCTCAAGCTGCGTAAGGACCACCCGTCGACCGGGGCGGTGCTCCAGGCGTACCTGCGGCGCACCGAGTCCGACTGCCGGGAGCTGGCCGGCGCCGGGTCGCGGGTCCGGTTGTGCAAGGGCGCGTACGCCGAGCCGGAGTCGGTGGCGTACCAGTCGGCCCGCGAGGTGGACAAGTCGTACGTGCGCTGCCTCAACGTGCTGATGTCCGGGGCGGGCTACCCGATGCTCGCCACCCACGACCCGCGCCTGATCGCCATCGGCGAGGACCGGGCCCGCTGGTTCGACCGGGGGCCCGGCGAGTTCGAGTTCCAGATGCTGTACGGCATCCGCCCCGAGGAGCAGGCCCGGTTGGCCGGCGAGGGTTACACGGTGCGCACCTACCTGCCGTACGGGGAGGACTGGTACGGCTACCTGATGCGCCGGCTCGCCGAGCGTCCCGCGAACCTGGTCTTCTTCGGTCGGGCCCTGGCCTCGAAGAAGTAGGCCACCGGGGTCGACCCGGGGAACACCAGGTCACGACCGGGTGAACGCCGCCTCCGGCGCGATCAGTTGTGGGAAGGGATCGCGCAGGTCACAGCCGTCCCGCTACCGTACTGGTAACACGCGCGTTGCCGGCCCGTTCGGGAGCTCCGTCGGGTGGCGCGCGCCGGGCATGGGATGGGTCGGGTGAGCCATGGCCGGGTCGCAGTCCTCCGACGGTCGGCTGTCGGACGTCAGGTTCCTCACGGTCGCCGAGGTCGCCTCGGTGATGCGGGTCTCCAAGATGACGGTCTACCGCCTGGTGCACAGCGGTGAACTCACCGCCGTACGGGTGGGCCGGTCGTTCCGGGTGCCCGAGCACGCGGTGCACGACTATCTGCGGGGAGCTTTCCAGGAGACCGCCTGACCCCGCCGATCGCGACGTAACGGGCATCGACGGGGGCGCGTTGGTCCTGCTGACGCTCTCCGGCTACCCTGGAGCCCGATCTGACCGTGCGCCGGTGCGCCCCGACGCCACCAGGCTGGTCCAGGTCCGTTGTCCGTAAGCGGCCACCGGCGTCACCATCTCGACGCCGAGGGTCCGTCCCGAACGTTGCATTGAAAGGCTGTCGTATGGGCTCGGTGGTCAAGAAGCGCCGCAAGCGCATGGCTAAGAAGAAGCACCGCAAGCTGCTGCGCAAGACCCGCGTCCAGCGTCGCCGTCTCGGCAAGTGACCGACGCCGGGTCACCCCCGGCGTCCGGCTCCACTTGCCATCTGTCGACCCCCGGAGGCTCAGGTGATCAGGCCGCGGACATCCCGGCTCGATCTCGCCTGCCGGTCAGGGCGTGCGCGATGACCCCCGGTGGCACCCCAGGTGCTCCGGGGGTCGTCGTCGTGACCGGGGTCGGTCGCTACCTCGGCGCGCACGTCGCCGCCCGGCTCGCCGCCGACCCCCGGATCGAACGGGTGATCGGCATCGACCCGGCCACCCCCGGCCCCGAGTTCGCCGGCCTGCTCGACCGGGTGGAACGCATCCGGTTGGACCTCGACTCGCTCGGCGGGCTGCTGGCCGACCTCGACGTCGCCGCCGTGGTCCACCTCGCCCTGGTCACCGCCCCCGACCCGCAGCACGGCGGCCGGGCGGCGATGAAGGAACAGAACGTCATCGGCACCATGCAACTGCTCGCCGCCTGCCAGCGGGCGCCCCGGCTGCGCAAGCTGGTGGTCCGGTCGTCGACCGCCGCCTACGGCGCGTCCTTCCGCGACCCGGCGGTCTTCACCGAGGAGACCGAGCCCCGTGAGGTGCCGCGCGGCGGTTTCGGCCGCGACATCCTCGACATCGAGGGGTACGTGCGCGGCTTCCGCCGCCGCCGGCCCGACGTGACCGCGACGGTGCTGCGGTTCGCCCCGTTCATCGGCTCCACCGCCGACACCACGCTCACCCGCTACTTCTCCCAGCCGGTGGTGCCCACCGTCTTCGGCCGTGACCCCCGGCTCCAGTTCGTGCACTTCGACGACGCCCTCGAAGTGCTGCACCGGTCCGTCGCCGAGGACCATCCGGGGACGTACAACGTGGCCGGGCCGGGGGTGCTCTCGCTGTCCCAGGCGATCCGCCGGGCCGGCCGGGTGGCCGTGCCGGTGTGGGAGCCGGGGCTGTCCGGGGCCGCCGCGATCGCCCGGAACCTCGGCTTCGGCCGCTACGGCCTCGACCAGGTCGACCTGATCGTGCACGGCCGGGTGGTCGACACCCGTCGGTTGACCCGGGAGTACGGCTTCACCCCGCGCACCACGGCGGCGGCGTTCGACGACTTCATCCGGGCCCACCACGGCGGTGTCGTGGTCACCCCCGACCGGCTCGCCGCCGCCGAGCAGGTGGTGCTGGAGAGCATCCGGCAGGTCCGCTCCGCCGTCCGGGAACGTACGTGACCGCGCAGAACGGCCACCGTCGGCTCACCACGTCACCCGCCCCCGCCTCGCGCAACGGGTCGGGCCCCGACCCGGCCGTCGCCGCCCCGGCACGGTCCACCCCGGCCGCCGCCGGTCCGGCCGGTGCGGACGCCCCGGGGGTGGAGCGGCCCGGTGACCAGTGGGACCGTCGGGTCGCCTCCGGGCTGGCGTTCCTGCGCCGCCGCCTGTCCGGCCAGTACGAGGTGGACGAGTTCGGTTTCGACCCGGAGCTGACCGGGGCGGTCTTCCACCCGCTGCTGCGGCTGCTCTACCGTGACTGGTTCCGTACCGAGGTCACCGGCCTGGAGCACGTGCCCGCCGACGGTGCCGGCCTGGTGGTCGGCAACCACTCCGGCACGGTGGCCCTGGACGCGTTGATCCTCTCCGCGGCCCTGCACGACCGGCATCCCGCCCACCGCTACCTGCGGTTGCTCGGCGCGGACCTGGTCTTCCGGATGCCGGTGGTCTCCGAGCTGGCCCGCAAGACCGGCGGTACGGTCGCCTGCAACCCGGACGCCGAGCGGCTGCTCGGCAACGGAGAGCTGGTGGGCGTCTTCCCCGAGGGGTTCAAGGGCGTCGGCAAGCTCTACTCCGACCGCTACAAGCTGCAACGCTTCGGCCGGGGCGGCTTCGTCTCGGCGGCGCTGCGTACCGGCACCCCGATCGTCCCGGTCGCCATCGTCGGCGGCGAGGAGATCTATCCGATGCTGGCCGACATCAAGCCGCTGGCCCGGCTGCTCAAGCTGCCCTACTTCCCGGTCACCCCGACGTTCCCGTGGCTGGGGCCGCTGGGCATGGTGCCGCTGCCGAGCAAGTGGTTGATCGAGTTCTGCCCGCCGATCCCGACCGCCCACCTGACCGACTCGGCCGACGACCCGCTTGTCGTGTTCAACCTCGCCGACCAGGTCCGGGAAACCATCCAGCAGACCCTGCACCAGCTGCTGGAACGCCGGCCCGACCCGTTCGGCCCCTGAACCCACGGCTGCGGACGCCCGGCCCCGGCGCGGTGGTGCCGGTGGCCGGGGTCAGGCCGGGCGGCGGCGTCGGTGCAGCGCCCGACCGGCGGAGACCGCGCCGGCCAGCAACCCGAGCGCGGCGGTCGACGGTACGGCGATCCGCGCGGCCCGACGACCGGTGCGGAAGTCCCGCACCTCCCAGCCCCGTTCCCGGGCCACCCGCAGCAACGCGCCGTCCGGGTTGACCGCCACCGCGCGTCCCACCGTGGTGAGCATCGGCAGGTCGTTGCGGGAGTCGCTGTAGGCGGTGCAGCGGGGAAGGTCGAGCCCCTCGACGGTGGCGAGCTGGGTGACCGCCTCGGCCTTGGCCGGCCCGTGCATCAGCTCGCCCACCAGCCGCCCGGTGTAGGCCCCGTCGACCACCTCGGCGACGGTGCCGATCGCGCCGGTCAGGCCGAGCCGGGCGGCGATCACCCGGCCGATCTCCACGGGCGCGGCGCTGACCAGCCAGACCCGCTGCCCGGCGTCGAGGTGCCGTTGGGCGAGCCGACGCGTGCCGGCCCAGATCCGGGGCGCCATCAACTCGTCGAAGATCTCCTCGGCGAGCCGTTCGACGTCACCGACCCGCCAGCCCTCGACGAAGGCGAGGGCGGCCTGCCGGGCCTGCGACATGTCACCGGCGTGCTCGGTGGCCAGCACCCGGTACCGGGCCTGCCGCCAGGCGAACCGGGCCAGGTCGCCGGTGGTGAAGTAGCGGCGGGCGGCGAGCCCCCGGGCGAACCAGTAGATCGACGCGCCGCGCATCATCGTGTTGTCGACGTCGAAGAACGCGGCGGCACGGGAGTGGGTCGGCGTGGTCCCGGTGGCCGTCGCCTCGGCCCAGCCGGTGGTGTGTCCGTGGGCGTCGGTGCTGACCGTGACCCTGCGGGTGCCGGCCATGGCGCCTCCCTCCGACGAGCGGGCCCTGCATGATCGAGCCTAGTCCGGTGCGGACCGTGGCCGACCGGCCGGCGCGGGAACTGTGGCGTGCGGCTCCGTCGCCGGTCAGCGGTCGGTCGGGCAGGTGCCGGGCACCGGGCCGAGGGCGTCGCTGCCGACCGGGGTGGGCAGTGCGCAGGCGAGCGCGGTGCGCAGCGCGTCGGAGCGCCGGCGGATGGCGTCGAGCAGGGCGAGGGACTGCCGGGTGCGGTCCCGCTCGGCGGAGCCGGCCCCGTCGAGCAGGCCGCCGACCGCCCGGCGCTGCCCGCTGACGAAGGTGTTCACCGCGTCCAGCGCCGTCGGATCGCCGTGCTGCACCGCACCGCCGGTGAGCAGTCGTACGCCCTGGCGGGTGTCGGCGTCCATGTCGTCGAGGACCGCGCCGAAGCCGGTCGCGTCGTCGCGGAGCGTGGCCGCCTCGTCGAGCCGGGTCCGGGCGAAGTCGAGGAAGAGCTGCCCCCGGCTGACGTCCGAGCTGGCCAGGGCGAGCTGGGCGCGTTCGGTGGAGCGCTTCATGCCGTACAGGGCGTCACCCGGCACCGCGTTCTCGCTGGCGGCCGAGATGCCGGAGACGGCGACCGCCCCGGCCGCGATGCCGACCAGGATGGCGCCCCGGGCCCGGGCCCGTCGGGCGGTCGCCCCGCCCAGCAGGGAGCCCCGGCCGGTGGCCTGCGACGTGCCGTCGGTCACCGGCTCGGCGGCGTGCCCACGTTCGGCGGCGGCCACCAGCATGGCCCGCAGGCCGGCGCGGAACTCGACGTCCACCTGGATGTCGGGTCGTTCGGCGACGATTCGCTGCCCGACCGCCACGAGCCTGGTGAGCTGGTCGTCGGCGCGGGACCGGACGTGGTGGCGTCGGCCGCCGTTGGCCTCGTCGAGAAGCTGGGCGAAGCGTACGGCCCGACGACGGGAGAAAAGGTCGCTGTCCACCGCAGGCACCCCCTCTCGCTGGTCACGGCCGGTCGGCCGCGGTGGTTCCACGCGACCGGCGGCGGCGTGCACCGTCGTACCAGGGTCGTGGTCGGCGGCGCTGCTCCGGACCGGGACGGGTCCGGGGGCGCCGGACAACCACCGGCCGCACCCGGAGAAACGCTCCGTGCCGGGCCCCGGTTACGGGGCGGTCGGGAGCGAAATCACGAAGAGTGATCGTCGCGGCGGGTCAGGGCTGGAAACCGTCCGGAAGCAGACGGGCCAGCGCGCGGACCGCGCGGTACTGCAACGCCTTGATCGCTCCCTCGTTCTTGCCCATCGCGCGGGCGGTCTCGGCCACCGAGAGGCCCTGGAGGAAGCGGAGCACGATGCACTCCTGCTGCTCCGGGTTGAGCCGGGTGACGGCGGTGAGCAGCGCGACGTTGGTGATGTGTTCGACCACCGCCGCCTCGGGGCTGCCCTCCGGCCCCCGGTCCTCCCGGTCGGCGTCGAGCACGTCGCCGGTGGTCACCTCCAGCCGGTAGCGGCCGGACTTGAAGTGGTCGGCGACCAGGTTGCGGGCGATGGTGACCAGCCAGGCGCCGAGGTCGCGGCCCTGCCAGGTGAAGCTGCCGATCCGCTTGAGGGCGCGCAGGAAGGTGTCCGAGGTGAGGTCCTCGGCCAGTTGCCGGTTGCCGACCCGGAAGTAGACGAACCGGAAGACGGTGTCGACGTACCGGTCGTAGATCAGGCCGAACGCCTCGGCCTCGCCGGCCTGGGCCCGCTCCACCAGCGTCCAGACCTCGGTGGCCGGGTCGGACGGGTCGGGCCGGCTCGGGAAGCCGGTGGGGGGGGTGCCGGCGGGCGTCGCCGCGGTGCCGGGCGGTTCGGCGGCCGGAGCCGTCGGCGGCCCGCCCGGTACGGCCGGGATCAGGGCGGTGTCGTCGGCGGGTACGGCCGGGATGACGGCGGTGTCGTCGGCCGGCACCACCGGGATCACGGCGGTTTCCCCGCCGGCCGGGTCGGTGACGGCGGGTGGCTCACCGACCCGTCGGGTCTGCGTCGGCATGGGGGGCCGGGAGTGGGAGGTCACCCGGCCGGCCGGCGTGGCGTTGCCGCCGGGGGCGGCGGGCCGGGGCGCCGCCTCGTTGGGGTGCGGACGCTGGTGCACCCGGCGGGGCGTCGCCTCCGGGCGGGCCGGGTCGAGCCGTTCGTTGACCGTCGCCCGGGGCGTCGGCCCGGTCAGTCCGGTGGAACGATCCGGGTAGCCGAAGGCGGTCACCGGGCCTCCCCGCAGCGGGTCACGACGGTGACCGGACGGCGGCGGGCGGCCGCCGTGCCGGGTCTACCCCGGACGGGCAGGGCCGTGTGGGGGGGTGCCGACGCGCGGCAGATCCCCTTGAGGTGCTGGTCCAATGCGCGCACAGGCACGGGGGCCTCCTCGGGCTGAGGGGTGTCGACTCACGGCAAATGGGGTGAGCCGACCCGAGTGATGATAGGGCCAACGTCACCCGCGTGTGCCAAGTCCGTTACACAGGGCCAAAGTATTTGCCCGGCCCGCCGACCCCTGGCGGACCGGTTGTCCGTCGTGGTCGGTTGACTTTCACGTCGCGACTTGTTCCCTGATGGAAATTGCAGCCCAGGGGGGTTCTGGGTGGTCGTCGGCACCCCGCGTGGCCGCCCCGGCGACCGGTGTCCGCAGGTCCGCCCGGCGCGCCCCTGCGGGCGGTCGCGCCGGCCCCGTTCGGGTGGTCCGGTCGACGCTGCGTGACCGTTCGGTGTGTGGGCCTGGCCGGGCGGCCGACGGCGTGTCAGACTCAGCCACCGCGCGACCGGCTCGGGCGTCCCGGGTGTGCCGCACCCGGGGACGGGCGAGACTGGGCGGACGGGCCCGGCCCGCCGCCGGGCATCCGGCACCGGTGCGCAGCGGTCCGTCCAGCGCGCGCATCCCCGTCGCGGCCGAGCCCGGCCGCCCTCACCCGGAGGTCCCGATGTCCACTGCCGCCCGGCTCGCCCTGATCACCCGGCCCGGTTGCCACCTGTGCGAGGACGCCAAGGCCGCGCTGGACCGGGTGGTGGCGGTCACCGGGGACCGGTGGGTGGAGAAGGACGTCACCGGCGACGTGGAGCTGGAGCGCGAGTACGGCGACCGGCTGCCGGTGGTGCTGCTCGACGGCAAGGAGCACGGCTACTGGCGGGTGGAGGAGGAGCGGTTGCTGCGTGACCTGACCACTCCCCAACTCTAGGGTGGCGCGGATCACCCTGGGTCATCGAGCGAGCGCGATTGGTGAGAGAAGTCGGGATTGCGCAATAATCGCGCGGCGGCACCGCTGGCGTGCCCGATCGATCTTGTGGGATGGGGGAGCAGGTGCAGGGGGGCCGCGATTCAGCAAGATCGCGATTTGTGCACGTCTTCACAAGCGCCTACTCTGTAGTTTCGACGCGCCCTGCTAGCACGGCCGGCTCGCCCGGCCACCGGCGGGGGTCCCCCAACGGGCGGGCACCGGAGCCGGCCGAGGATCGCACCGCACGGAGTCTCATGAGTCAGCACCGTCACCCTGGCGCGCCCGGCCGCGCCGGTGCCGTACCGGCGCTCCCGGACCTCCCGGAGGCGACCGTCGCGCGGCTCCCCGAGTATCTCCGCGCCCTGCACAACCTCGCCGACGCCGGCCACGAGACGGTCTCCAGCGAGGGGCTGGCCGGGGCGGCCGGGGTCAACTCGGCCAAGCTCCGCAAGGACCTCTCCCACCTCGGCTCGTACGGCACCCGGGGGGTCGGCTACGACGTCGCCCTGCTGATCGACCAGATCGAGTTCGTGCTCGGGCTCACCCAGCGCCGGGCGGTCGCCCTGGTCGGGGTGGGTAATCTCGGTCACGCCCTGGCCGGATACGACGGCTTCGCCAGCCGGGGTTTCCGGATCGCGGCCCTGTTCGACGCGGACGCGTCCCGGGTCGGCGAGATGATCAACGGGTTGGTCGTCCGGCACGTCGACGAACTGCCCCGGGTCGCCGCCGAGGAGGCGATCTCGATCGGCGTGATCGCCACCCCCGCGCCGGCCGCCCAGGCGGTGGCCGAGCAGTTGGTCGCCGTCGGCGTCACGAGCATCCTCAACTTCGCGCCGTGCGTACTCTCGGTGCCGGACGGGGTCGACGTGCGCAAGGTCGATCTCGCCATCGAGCTTCAGATCCTGTCCTTCCACGAGCACCGCAAGGCATCGTTGACCGCGCTGCCCGCCGCCGGCGGCTCCGCCCTCACCGCCCTGCCCGGCGGGCTCGCGACCCCCGACACCCAGGAGGCGATCGGCACGTGAAGCTGCTCGTCGTCGGCGCGTCCTACCGCACCGCTCCCGTGGCCACGCTGGAGCGGTTGGCGGTCGCCCCCGCCGACCTCACCCGCACCCTGGACCGCCTGGTCGCCCAGCCGTACGTCGCCGAGGCGGTGCTCGTCTCCACCTGCAACCGGGTGGAGGTGTACGCCGCCGTGTCCGGTTTCCACGGCGGTCTCGGCGACGTCTGCGCCGTCCTCGCCGAGCAGGCCGGCGCGCCGCCCGCCGCGTTCGCCAACCACCTCTACGTGCACTACGACTCGGCCGCCGTCGACCACGTCTTCCGGGTCGCCGCCGGGCTGGACTCCATGGTGGTCGGCGAGGCGCAGATCCTCGGCCAGCTCCGCGACGCCTACCACTGGGCCTCCGGCGCGGACACCGCCGGGCGGCTGCTGCACGAGCTGATGCAGCAGGCACTGCGGGTCGGCAAGCGGGCCCACGCCGAGACCGGCATCGACCGGGCCGGCCAGAGCGTCGTCACCGCCGCCCTGGACCTCACCGCCGAACTGCTCGACGGCGACCTCGCCGGCCGGCCGGCCCTGGTGGTCGGGGCGGGCGCGATGGGTGCGCTGAGCGTGGCGACGCTGTCCCGCCGGGCCGCCGGGCCGCTCACCGTCACGAACCGGGGTGCCGACCGGGCCGTCCGGCTGGCCGAGTCGTACGGGGCGAACGCCGTCCCGATCGCCGGACTCGTCCCCGCGCTCTCCACAGTGGACATCGTAGTGGCCGCCACCGCGGCCACCGAACCGGTCCTCACCGTCGACGTGGTGACCCGGGCGCTCGACCGCCGCGACCCCGCCCGCGGGCCGCTGGTCCTGCTCGACCTCGCCGTGCCCCGCGACGTCGACCCCGAGGTGGCCGGGTTGCCCGGCGTCGAGGTGATCGACATCGACCGGATGGCCACCCTGCTCGCCGACGGCCCGGCCGCCGCCGACGCCGCCGAGGTCGGCCGGATCGTGACCGCCGAGGTCGAGGCGTTCCTGAGCTGGCTGCGCGGGGCCGACGTGGCGCCCACCGTGGCCGCCCTGCGCGGCCGCGCCGACGACGTGGTCACCGCCGAACTGCGCCGGCTCGCCCAGCGTCGCCCCGACTTCAGCGACGACCAGCGCGCCGAGGTGGCCCGGACGGTGCACCGGGTGGTGCAACGGCTGCTGCACCAGCCCACCGTCAAGGTCCGCCAGCTCGCCGCCGAACCGGGCGGCGACCAGTACGCCGCGCTGCTGCGGGAACTGTTCGACCTGGAGGTGCCGCAGACCGCCGGGGTCGACGCGGTGCCCGACGTGGTCGAGACCGTCGACGGCCGTGGTTCCTTCGGGGTCGCCGACGTGCCGGTGACCGACACCGACCAGCCGCCCACCGGAGGTGAGCGATGAGTACCCCCCTGCGCCTCGGCACCCGGGGCAGCGCCCTGGCGATGGCCCAGTCCGGGCACGTCGCCGAGGCGATCACCGCGGCGACCGGCCGCGCCGTCGAGCTGGTCGAGGTGGTCACCGCCGGGGACCGGTCGTCCGCGCCGGTGCAGCGCCTCGGCGTCGGCGTCTTCGTCTCGGCGCTGCGCGACGCGTTGACCGCCGGCACCATCGACCTGGCCGTGCACTCCTACAAGGACCTGCCCACCGCCGGGGCGAGCGGGCTGCACGTCGCGGCCGTGCCACCCCGGCAGGACCCGCGCGACGCGCTGGTCGCCACCGGTGGCCGTACCCTCGCCGAGCTGCCGCCGGGGGCCGTGGTGGGCACCGGCGCGCTGCGCCGCATCGCCCAGTTGCACGCCCTCGGCCTGCACCTGGAGGTCACCCCGATCCGGGGCAACGTCGACAGCCGGCTCGCCCGGGTGCTCGGCCCGGACGCCGACCTCGACGCCGTCGTCGTGGCGCGGGCCGGGCTGGCCCGGCTCGGCCGCACCGACGTGATCACCGAAACGCTCGACCCGATGCTGATGCTGCCCGCGCCCGCCCAGGGTGCGCTGGCCGTGGAGTGCCGGGCCGACGACTCCGACCTGGTCGAGCTGCTCGCCGTGCTCGACCACGCACCGTCGCGGGCCGCGGTCGTCGCGGAACGGGCGTTGCTGGCCACCCTGGAGGCCGGGTGCTCCGCCCCGGTCGCCGCCTACGCCGAACTCGCCGAAGGCGACGCCGGTGATGAGATCTACCTGCGCGGGGCGGTGATCAGCCCGGACGGTTCCCGAGACCTCCGGCTGTCCCGCACCGGAACGCCCGCCGACGCGGCGGAGATCGGCAAGGCACTCGCCGCCGAACTCCTCGAACTCGGCGCCGACTCGATCCTCGGCCACGAAGGAAGCACCGGCCCGGGGACCCAGCAATTTGGGAGCACAGAATGACCCGCACCCGTAAGCCCGTCGGCCGCATCGCGTTCGTCGGTGCCGGACCCGGTGACCCGGGCCTGCTGACCCGCCGGGCCCACGACGCCCTGGTCGACGCCGACCAGGTGGTGTACGACCGGGGAGTCCCCGAGACGCTGCTCGACGTGGTCCGGGCCCAGGCCCGGTCCGACGCCCAGTTCAGCCCCGCCGAGGGCGTGCCGGGCGACGTGGCGAAGATGCTCATCAGCGCGGCCCGCTCCGGGCTCAACGCGGTGCACCTGGTCGCCGGTGACCCGTTCGGCCACGACTCGGTGGTCAAGGAGGTGCAGGCGGTCGCGCGTACCGCCGCGCACTTCGAGGTGGTGCCGGGCGTCGGCCAGGCCGAGGGCGTCGCCACCTACGCCGGGGTGCCGCTGCCCGGGGTACGCACCGCCGCCGACGTCGAGGACGTCGGCACGCTGGACTTCGACGCGCTCGCCGCCGCCGTCGCCCGGGGGTCGCTGGCCCTGGCGGTCGACGCCGGTGACCTGGCCGCCGTGCGGGACGGCCTGCTGGCCGCCGGGGTGGACGGCGCGACCGGGGTCGGGGTGACCGGCGACGGCACCGGCGAGACGCAGTACACCACCACGTCGAGCGTGGACTCGTTCGTCGCGGCGGCGCTCGGCTTCACCGGCCGGGTGGTGCTCACCGTCGGCGAGGGCGTCGGCCAGCGGGACAGGCTGAGCTGGTGGGAGAACCGCCCGCTGTACGGCTGGAAGGTGCTCGTCCCCCGGACCAAGGAGCAGGCCGGCGCGATGAGCGCCCGGCTGCGCGCGTACGGGGCGATCCCGTGCGAGGTGCCGACCATCGCGGTCGAGCCGCCGCGTACCCCGGCCCAGATGGAGCGGGCGGTCAAGGGGCTGGTCGACGGCCGGTACGCCTGGGTGATCTTCACCTCGGTCAACGCGGTCCGGGCGGTCTGGGAGAAGTTCGCCGAGCACGGCCTGGACGCCCGGCACTTCGGCGGCGTCAAGATCGCCTGTATCGGTGAGGCCACCGCCGACGCGGTGCGCGCCTTCGGCATCCAGCCGGAGCTGGTGCCCGCCGGGGAGCAGTCCTCCGAGGGGCTGCTGGCCGAGTTCTCCCCGCACGACGAGATCCTCGACCCGGTCGGCCGGGTGCTGCTGCCCCGCGCCGACATCGCCACCGAGACGCTCGCCGCCGGGCTCACCGAGCGCGGCTGGGAGGTCGACGACGTGACCGCGTACCGGACGGTCCGGGCCGCCCCGCCGCCCGCCGAGATCCGCGACGCGATCAAGTCGGGCGGGTTCGACGCGGTGCTCTTCACGTCCTCCTCGACGGTGCGTAACCTCGTCGGTATCGCCGGGAAGCCGCACGCGCGTACCGTGGTTGCCGTCATCGGGCCCAAGACGGCGGAGACCGCGACGGAGTTCGGCCTGCGGGTCGACGTGCAGCCGCCGCACGCCTCGGTGCCCGACCTGGTCGAGGCGCTCGCCGCCTACGCCGTCGAACTGCGGGAGAAGCTCGCCGCCATGCCGGCGAAGCAGCGTCGGGGTTCGAAGGTGCAGGGGCCGACCGCGCTCAGGTTCCGCTAGCCGTACTGGGAGGCCCCTCATGCCGTACCCCGAGATCCGGCCCCGCCGGCTGCGTCGCAACGCGGCCGTGCGGCGGCTGGTCTCCGAGACCCGCGTCGACCCGGCCGAGCTGGTCGTGCCGATGTTCGTCAAGGAGGGGCTGACCGAGCCACGGGCCATCGCGTCGCTCCCGGGGGTGCTCCAGCACTCCCGGGACTCGCTGCGCAAGGCGGCCGTGGAGGCGGTCCAGGCCGGGGTCGGCGGGATCATGCTGTTCGGGGTGCCCGAGCGGCGGGACCCGACCGGCTCCGGCGGCATCGACCCGGCCGGCATCCTCAACGTCGCCATCCGCGACGTGGTGGCCGAGGTCGGCGACGCCACCGTGGTCATGAGTGACCTGTGTCTCGACGAGTTCACCTCGCACGGGCACTGCGGGCTGCTCACCCCCGACGGCGGGGTGGACAACGACGCGACCCTCGCCGCGTACGCCGAGATGGCGGTGGCCCAGGCGGACGCCGGGGTCGGCATGGTCGGCCCGTCCGGGATGATGGACGGCCAGGTGGGCGTCGTCCGCCGGGCCCTCGACGCCGCCGGGCACGCCGACGTGGCGGTGCTGGCGTACGCGGCGAAGTACGCCTCCGCCTTCTACGGCCCGTTCCGCGACGCCGTCGAATCGGCGCTCGACGGCGACCGGCGCACCTACCAGCAGGACCCGGCGAACCTGCGGGAGTCGCTGCGTGAGGTCGAGCTGGACGTGGCCGAGGGCGCCGACCTGGTGATGGTGAAGCCGGCCCTGCCCTACCTCGACGTCGTGGCGGCGGTCCGGGCCGCCGTGGACGTCCCGGTCGCCGCCTACCAGGTCTCCGGCGAGTACGCGACTGTCGAGGCGGCTGCCGCGAACGGCTGGATCGACCGCGAGCGGGTGATGCTGGAGACGCTCACCTCGATCCGCCGGGCCGGCGCACAGGTCATCCTCACCTACTGGGCGGTCGAGGCCGCCGCTCTGCTGCGCCAGCGCTACTGAGCCCGGGGCTGGCCTCCGTGTCCTGAGCCGCGCTGTCGCCCGCCCTCGTCCGCGTCACCCGCCCGCTTTGACCACCCCTCGCACCCCACCCTGGTGCCCCGCGCCGCCTGCCCCTGCCCCCTGGCCTGCCCCCTGCCCCGCCCCCCTGCTGTCCCCGCTGTGTCCCGCCCCCGCGTCCCCGCCGCCTCGCGCCGGCCCTCGCCAGTGGTGACCGGTCGCCGCCGGTTGGGTTGGCACTCATCGGCGTGCGCCACCCGCCCGCTGGACCACTCCAGGCGATTACTCTCCGCACTTTCCTGCCTCCCACCCTTATCCTCATTCGCACGCTTTGCTCTGCTGCCTTCTACGCGACGCTTGCTGTGGGTGTCCGTCGCGGATGGGGCAGCAGAGCAAAGCCTCGGTATGGGGGTGGGGTGAGGTGGCGGCGGGATGGGAGTTTTTGCAGTTCAGGCGGATTTGGTGGATCTTGGTGGTGGTGGCACGGCCACGGCTTGGATTACTCTCCGTAATCCACATGTCTGGAGCGGTGGAATAACTCAGTGTGACTGAGAAGGGCTGCCGTAAGGGCGGAGTTTTCCACAGGCGGCGGCGTTGTCCACAGGTGGTGAGGACGGGGGTTGCGACGGTGGCCGGACGGGCGCGACGGTGGCGGCATGACCGACCTTGCGCTGCCGCCCGAGTCTGCTGCCCACCCCGACCAGGGCACCGGTCTGGCTTCCGCGCCCCATCCCGCCCAGGGCACCGGTCCGGCCTCCACGCCCGAGCCCACGCCGGGCGCCGGTCCGGCTTCGATCTCCGACCCCGCCCCGGGTGGCACAGAGCGGCGGTCAGAGGATGAGCCGCCGACGTTCCTCAGCAAGCCGTACGACCTGCCCTGGCCGGCGGCCGGCATCGTGCGGGCGGTCCGGCGGCGCGCCGACGCGAGTCAGCGGGAACTGGCGCACTGGGCGGGGGTGCACCACGGCACGGTGGGGCGGATCGAGGCGGGCGCGCTCACCCCGAGCATCGCGCTGCTGCGTCGGATCATCGCGGCGGCCGGCTTCCGGCTGGCCGTGGTCGACGAGTTCGGCCGGGTGCTCACCCCGATGCGGGACCGCGACGACGCCCGGGACGGTGCGGACCGCCGCTACCCGTCGCACCTGGACACGATTCTCGACCCGGAACCGGGTGAGTGGTGGGCGGACGTCTACGGGCTGGCCCGACCGCCGGAGACGTTCCACCGCAACCGGGCCGTCCGGGACGCGATGCGCCGCCGCAGCCAGTGGGAGGTGCGGGTGGCGAAGTACCGCAACGTGCCACCGCCGCCCCGGGTGGTGCGCCCGCAACGGTGACGGCCCGCCGATCCGGCGGGAAGCCGGACCGACGGGCCGTCGGAGGTGCGCGACGCTCAGTCGTCGTCGGTGATGGTGCCGGTCGCCAGCAGGTCGGCGAACCGCAGGTTCAGCGGACCGGCCACCGCGAACGCGATCTTCTCGTCCGCCTCCCGCTTGCGGTCACCACGGACGGTCACCGGGAACGCCAGCGAGGTCTGCCCGGCGGGCAGGGTCCGGCAGCCGACGTACGGCTCGAAGTCCAGCACGACCGTCGCGGTCAGCCCCACCGTGGCGGCGCAGAGCGTGGTCGGCTGGGACAGCGGACGGGACACGGTGACCTGGAACGTCATCGTGCTGGTGCCCCGGTCGCCCTCCACCACGCTGGCGTCGGCCACCCGCAGCGACGGCTGGCTGCGGAACCGGGCCACCTGCGGGTCGTGGTCGCTGGCCCCCCGGGTGCCGTCGCCGGTGAACTCCGCCGGCCAGTCCGCGTTGACGTGCGCCGCCCGGATCTGCACCAGGTCGGCGTGCAGCGTGTCGTTGACGAACAGGTTGTCCAGCGTCTGCGCCGACCCCTGGAAGCTGTACGAGTACGCCGCCGACGGCACGTCGGCCACCAGGTCGTCCCAGAGGTTACGCAGGCCGGCCCGGTAGAGCGGGCCGAGCTGGTCCGACGGGGTCGGGTTCGCCCCGGTCGCGATCGGGTCGTCCGGGCGGGGGAAGACGTTCAGGTCCCCGCCGTACACCACCCGGGCGTCCGGGTCGGCCGCCTCGATCGCGGTGACGATCGCGGCACCGTACGCGGCCTGCTCGGTGCGCTGCCCGACCCGGGTGTCCGGCCCCGACGAGTAGTGGTTGCTCAGCGCGTACAGCAGGTAGGACTCCGACCCGCCGGGCGTCGCCTTCACCACGAACTTGCCGAGCTGCGGGGCCCGGGTGAAGACGTTGTTGCCGTCCTTGCCGGTCGAGGTGTCGGTGTCGGCAGGCAGCACCGCGTTGAGCGCCTTCGGGTTCTGCACGTCCGCGTTGGACGCCAGCCCCGCCGACCGGTACTGCACGGTGGGCGCGGAACCGAGCAGCGGATCGGTGGCGGTCGCCGGAGCCAGCGACAACCGGTCGGTGCGGTAGAGGAACGCCGAGGTGATCCCCCGGGCGTCCGCGCCGGTCCGGTCGTACGTCGCCGCGTAGGCGGGACCACCGGCGGCCCGGATCGCCAGCGCCAGGTCCTGGAGGGTGTCCGGGGCACCGTCGGCGTTGTCGGTGGTGCCGCAGACCAGGCTGCCGCCGGAGACCGAGCAGATGTCCTGGTCCTCGGCCTCCTGCACCAGGATCAGATCCGGCGCGTGCAGGTCGGTGCGGATCTGGGCGGCCAGCTCGGTCAGGTGCTCCCGGTAGTCGGCCTCGCCCGCCGGCACGTAGTCGAACGGCGGGGACACCCCCGGGCAGCCCGCGTTGCCGGTGAAGTCGCAGCCGTCGAACGGGTCGTCGCGGAAGTCGTACAGGTTCTCCACGTTGTAGGTCGCCACGGCGACCTCCCGGGCCCGGTCCGCCGGGCGCGGCGGGTTGTTCGCCGCCGGGTCCGCCCCGGCGGTCAGGGCCAGCGACTCCGGCTGCACGCTGAACTTGCTGAAGCCGTACGACACCGCGCCGAACGCGTCGGCGGTGAGGGTGTCGAAGGTGCGCGCCGGCGGGAGCAGCGCCGTCGAGTCACCGGCGGTGGCCTTCACGCCGCCGCCGCCGAGCAGAATGCGCTGCCCGTTGCCGTTGTCGAACAGCTGCCCCGGCACGTCGTCCAGCGGGTGGGTGTCCCGGAACACCCGGCGGGCGTACGGGTCGGCGCGCTTCAGCAGCGGGTCCGCCCGGTCCACCACCCACACCTCGGAGTCGGCGGTGGAGCCGAAGACGTCCCGGGGGCCGGTGACGCCGGAGCCGCTGCGGACCCGCAGCCGGGCCCCCTCGTGCCGCTCCCAGAACCGGTCGGCCGCCGTCGCGTCGGCAGGCGGGACCGCGTCGTCCACGGTCACGGCGGTGTTCACGTCGAGCCCGGTGTCGAGCCGGCGGACCAGCGAGGCACCGGAGAGCTGGGTCTGGTCGAAATACTCCGACACCCGGCCGCGCAGCACCACCTCGTCGCCGACGGTCGGCGCGTAGCCGCCGATCAGCGTGGTGAACGCGCCCATGAAGACGAAGATGCCGTCCGAGCTGAGCGGGTCGCCGTCCTCGGTGCCGGTGCGGCTCTGCAGGTAGAAGCCGTACTGGTCGGCACCGGCTGAGGTGCGGGTCAGCGACTTCTGGGTGATCACGCCCCGGACGTCGTACAGCAGCGGGCTGGTGCCGGTGCCGGAGGGCGGGGCGAGCGGCGACCGGTCGGTGCGCGGGTTCTCGTCGTCCCGGGTCGGGCCCTGCACCTGGCCCACCGACAGCACCCCGTTGGCCTGCACGGTGAGCGGGCAGGTGGCGGTGCCGCCGTCGGCGTCCGTCGCGGTCACGGTGACCGTGTAGGTGCCGGCGGGCAGGCCGGTGGCGGTGACCGTCGCGGTCGCCGTGCCACCCGGCGCGGTCGCCGGGGTGAACGCGGTACGGCTGATCGTGCCGCCCGCCGGGACCGGGCTGACCGAGGTGACCGCCAGGTCGACGATCGTGTCGTCCGGGTCGGTGCCGGTGACCTGCCGGGTGCCGGTCCCGCCGGCCTCGACGGTCAACGTGCCGCCGCAGGTCAGTACGGCCGGCTGGTCGACCGGGCCGCCGCCGTCGAGGGTGTGCGCGCCCAGCCCGTCGAAGGTGTCGGTGGGGTAGCCGGCCCACTGGGTGGCCGGGTCGAACGCGTCGGACGGGTCGGTGTCCCCGCTGGACACGGACGGCAGCCGGCGCAGCGTGTTGTCCGCGGTGCTGGTCAGCCCGCTGCCCCACTCGGTGCCCGGGTCGACGCCGACCTGCCCGATCGCGTCGAGCACGACGGCACCCCGACGCAGCACGATCGCGTCGTCGCCGTTGAACAGGCTGGCGCCGGTGGTCTGGTCGGCCTGGGCGAGGATCGCCGGGCCGGCCGACGCGGCGGCGAAGACGAAGACGTCCCCGGTGGCGACGGTGCCGGTGAGGGCGATCGTGGTGGCCGTGGTGGACCCGTTGAAATAGAGCTGGAGCTGGTAGCCGCCGGCGGTCAGGTCGACCGGTGCGCCGGTGCCGTTGAACAGCTCGATCGCCTTGTTGTTGGACGAGCCTTCGACGTACTCGGAGATGAACAGGTCGGTGGGCGCGGCGGTGGCCGCGGTGGGAGCGACGCCGAGCACCGGTACGGCGACGACGGCGACGGTGGCGAGCGCGGCGAATCTGCGGCGCAGGCGCATGGGGCCTCCACGATGGGTGGACGGGAACCAACGCACGTTAAGGTGCGCCGCTGTCCGCCGTCCATCCCCCGGGCGGCGATGTGGTGAATTCGCGACAGTGCTGCCCAACGCCCCCGAGCGGGTGCCGCCGCAAGGCCCTGCTCAGCGGTGGGCGTCGAGGCGGTGCACCAGTTCGGCGACGTCCACGCTGTACTCGCACCAGTCCCGGTCGGGCTGGTAGCCCAGCTCGGCGTTGACCTTGAGCATCGTCTCGTTGGCCTGCGCGTTCCAGGTCTGCACCTCGGTCAGCTCCGGCTCGGCGGACCGCAGCTCCAGCAGCATCCGCGCCTTGATCGCCCGGTCGATGCCGTAGCCCTGGTGGTCACGCACCACGATGGTGTCGTACTGGTCGGCGCGGGTGGGGTGCTGGACCGGCACCACCACCTCGGTCAGGCCGGCCACCGCGCCGGTGCGCTCGTGCAGGGCGAGCACGATGTACGGCTTCATGCCCCGCCGGTGCAGCGTGTCGAGGCTGTCCCGCAGCCGCTGCGGATCGTACGAACTGGGGCGCAGTTCGCCGTCCTCGACGTCGCGGACCTCGGCCTTCGCCCGCGCGTACGCCTCGATCAGGTCGTCGGACGGCCCGCCCGGGTAGAACTCCAGGTGGTAGCCCGGGTCGACGGCGACGGCCATCTCGGTCAGCGCCGTCCAGTCGACCGTGCCGAGGTCGAGCACGCTGCGGGTCTCGACGTACTCCCGGGTGAAGCCCAGCGACGAGTAGAAACCGATCGCCGGGGTGTCGCCGACCACCTCGACGCCGATCGACCGGAAGCCCTCCTGGTAGACCCGGCGGGCGGCGGTCAGCACCAGCTCACGGCCCAGCCCGCTGCGGCGTACCGCCGGGTGCACCAGCACCTCCAGTACGCCGATGTCACCGAGCAGCAGCACGTGCACGTGCCCGAGGATCGGGGCGGGACCCCCGTCGGCCGGCGGGTCGGCGTGGGCCACCCAGGAGATGCGTCGTTCGCCGGGCATCACCTCGGAGAGGTACTCCCGCAGCGAATCCTCCCGCCACGGCGGGTCCTGCGGGAGGTCGGCCGCGAGAACCGCGTTCAGCGTGTCCAGCACGGAGCCGATCTCGGCGGACGACGCGGTTCGGGGGTCCCATTCGCGCACCATCACGCGTCTAGCTTGCCGTCAACGGCTCTTCGGGGGAAGTGTCCGGTCCGCCAATGTATGCGAACGATCACCTCACGTACGGCTTGCGCGCCCGTACTCCTGGGCCTTGTCGAAGACGTCCTGCGCGTAGCGGCGCACGTCGTTGTAGGAGAGGATGGCGCCCCACCAGTCGCCGGGGATGGTCATGTTCCGGCCGCCCTGGCACAGGTAGTTCCCGGCGGCGAGGGCCGCGTCGTCCAGGTCGTGCGGGTCCTTGCGACCGTCGTTGTCGGCGTCCGCGCCGACCTGCTCCCAGGTGGTCGGGATGAACTGCATCGGCCCGATCGCCCGGTCGTAGACGGTGTCCCGGTCGAACAGCCCGCCGTCGGTGTCCCGGATCAGGGACCGCCCGCCCTTGCCGTCGAGCGGATCACCGATGATCTCCGGTACGGCCCGGCCGTCCGCCCCGAGGGTCGCGCCGTTGGCCTGCCCGTGCCGGGACTCCACGTAGCCGATCGCGGCGAGCGTGGTCCAGCTCAGCTGGCAGCTCCGGTTCGTCTGGGCGAGCACCAGCTCGGCGTAGCCGTACGCCTGCATGGCGGTCGGGGAGACGCCCACCTTGCTGCCGGTGACCCGGGCCCAGTCGCCCAGCGCGTCGGCGGGCCGGCCGGCGGCGGGCGGTACGACCGGCCCGCTCGGCACGGCCCCGGCCGACGGGAAGCTGCCCAGCGGCAGGGTGGGGGTGGCGCCCGGGAACACCGGCACCCCGGTGGTCGGCCCGGCCGACGGGACCTCGGGACCGGCGGAGGCGCTGTCGTCCACGGCCACCGGTCGGGGTGCCCGGACCGCGCTCGGCACCACCACCGCACCCACCGCGGCGGTCGCCGCGACCAGCGCGAACAGGAACAGGCCGGGAAGGGTCAACCGGCCGCTGGGGCGGCGCGACCAGGCCCGGGTGGCCCGGGTCGCGGCCCCCACCGCCTGCCGGGGCGGCGGCAGCCGGACGGCGTGCGCGAACGGCACCCGCCGCCGCCGACCGATCTTCGCCCCGGACCCGGCCGTGTCACCCGTGCCGGTGTTCCCGGTCCCGTCGGAG
>NZ_JACGMO010000042.1:0-52320 GCF_015354745.1 Micromonospora sp. S-DT3-3-22 | reverse complement strand
CTGAGCCGGCCGGCCAGCCCCGCGTCGGCGGCGATCGCGGCCCGGTGCCGGTCGGCCAGCGACCGGGCCTCGGCCGCGAGGGGTTCCAGCGGGTCGGGCGGCGGGGTGGGGTCGTCGCGGTCGAGGAGACCGCACCCGGTCAGCGGTACGGCGGCGACGCCGACCGCCAGGAGCGCGCCGGCCCGCAGCACGGTACGCCGGGACTGCCCCGTTCCGTCGTGGTGCGTCGTTGTTCTGCCCGTGGCCACCGGACAAGTCAACACCATGCCCGCCGTCCGCCGGGCGACCGCCGTCGGTGCGCCGCCGGGGCCGCCGTACCGACGGCGCGTTACGCTCTGCGCAGCCACCGGCGCTGCCGCCCCGGTGGCGTCCCGGCGTGCCGGTCCGACGACCGCCGCCGACCAGGAGAAGGGTGCCCAGATGACGCAGCGTGGCCGTGCCACCAGGCCGACGGCGCCGGCGGGACGCTCCCGTCGCACCGACGGCCCCCGGGGCGGCGACCGTGCCGGCGCATCCCGGGGTGACCTGGCCGCCCGTCGCGACCGGTTGCGCGCGGTGATCGAGCCGGTGGTCACCGGGGCGGGCTACGACCTGGAGGACGTCTCGGTCTCCCGGGCCGGCCGCCGGCACGTGGTCCGGGTGATCGTGGACGCCGACGGCGGGATCAACCTGGACGCGGTCGCGGTCGTCTCCCGGGCGGTCTCGGCGGCGCTCGACGCGGCCGAGGAGTCCGGCGGGGACATCGTGGCGGGGGAGTACCAGCTGGAGGTCAGCTCCCCGGGGGTGGACCGCCCGCTGACCCTGCCCCGGCACTGGCGGCGCAACGCCGGCCGACTGGTCAAGGTGACCGTACGGGCCGGGGAGCCCGCCGTGGACCGGCAGGTCACCGGGCGGGTGGCAGCGGCCGACGACGAGCGCGTGGTGCTGGAGACCGAGTCCGGTCCGGTGGAGCACCGCTACGCCGAACTGGGCCCCGGCCGGGTGCAGGTCGAGTTCCACCGCCTCGACGAGATCGACGAGGCGGACGAGATCGACGAGGTCGGCGACGACACCGACGAAGATGACGACGATGATGATGTGGAGGACGAGGAGAGGTGAACATCGACCTCGCGGCGCTGCGCGCACTGGAGCGCGAGCGGGAGATCCCGTTCGACACGATCCTCGCGGCGATCGAGACCGCGTTGCTGACCGCCTACCGGCACACCGACGGCGCCGAGTCGCACGCCCGGGTGGAGATCGACCGGAAGAACGGGGCCGCCCTGGTCTACGCCCAGGAGCTGGACGACGACGGCAGCGTGGTGCGGGAGTGGGACGACACCCCGCACGACTTCGGCCGGATCGCGGCGATGACCGCCAAGCAGGTGATCCTCCAGCGGCTGCGGGAGGCCACCGACGAGGTGCACTTCGGCGAGTACGTCGGCCGCGACGGCGACCTGGTCACCGGCGTGGTGCAGGCGCACGAGGCGCGCAGCGAGAAGGGCATCGTCAGCGTCGACCTGGGCAAGCTGGAGGGCGTGCTGCCGCAGTCCGAGCAGGTGCCCGGCGAGCGGTACACCCACGGCGAGCGGATCCGCTGCGTGGTGGTGCACGTGACCAAGGGGATGCGCGGGCCGCAGATCACCCTGTCCCGGTCGCACCCGGCGCTGGTGAAGAAGCTCTTCGCGCTGGAGGTGCCGGAGATCGCCGACGGCACCGTGGAGATCGGGGCGATCGCCCGTGAGGCGGGTCACCGCACCAAGATCGCCGTCCGGTCCACCGTGCAGGGCGTGAACGCCAAGGGCGCCTGCATCGGGCCGATGGGCCAGCGGGTCCGCGCGGTGATGAGCGAGCTGCACGGCGAGAAGATCGACATCATCGACTGGTCGGACGACCCGGCGACCTTCGTCGGCAACGCGCTCTCGCCGGCCAAGGCGCTGCGGGTCGAGGTGGTCGACCTGGCCACCCGTACGGCCCGGGTGACCGTCCCGGACTTCCAGCTCTCCCTGGCGATCGGCCGGGAGGGGCAGAATGCCCGACTTGCCGCCCGGTTGACCGGTTGGCGGATCGACATCCGGTCGGACGCGGAGCAGGCGGGCGCCGGCGGTCGGGGTGGTGCCGAGTCCGTCCCGGAGCCGGGCGGAGCGATCTCGGGCGGCTAGGGGTAGACTTCTTCCAGTGGTACGACGCGCGCATCCGGAGCGCACCTGTGTGGGTTGCCGGAAACGTGCGCCGGCCAGCGAACTGCTGCGGATCGTCGCGGTCGGTGACGAGGATGGTCACAGTCTCCGGCCTGATCCGAGCCGCAGTCTGCCGGGTCGGGGAGCGAACATGCACCCGGATCCGGCCTGCTTCGCGCTGGCGGTGCGGCGTCGCGCCTTCGGGCGGGCGCTGCGACTCACCGGGGTCCCCGATCACGGTGCCGTCGCGGAGCACGTCGATGCGCCAACCACTACGTCCGGTCAACCCGATCGGGCGAGGGTCGCTAGCAAGGTAGGACGACCGACATGAGCACACGATGAAGTCCCTGAAATGACCAGGCTTCAAGTGCACGAGTGAGGTCGCTGCGGGTGCTGCCCGCACGACCTCGGAGTGAGGAGTGCAGTGGCAGGTAAGGCCCGCGTACACGAGCTTGCTAAGGAGCTCGGGGTCGAAAGCAAGACAGTGCTCGCCAAGCTGAAGGAAATGGGCGAGTTTGTGAAGTCCGCGTCCAGCACCGTCGAGGCGCCCGTCGCCCGACGGCTGCGTGGCGCATTCGTCGCGTCCGCCGGTGGTTCGTCGGCACCGTCCGCTCCGGCGGCGGCCCCGAGCCCGGCACCGACCCCGACGCCGCCCCCGACCCCGGGTGCCCCCCGGGTCTCGGCTCGACCGATGCCGCCCCGGCGGCCGGCCGCGCCGACCCCTGGACCGAAGCCCAAGGGCCCGGTCCCCGGCCCGCCGCAGCCGGTGACCCCGGTCGCCAAGCCGGCGAGCGCACACGACATCGAGGTGGCCGCCGCCGAGGCTCGCGCCGCCGCCTTCAACGCCGAGCAGGAGGCGGCGGTCAAGGCCGCCCAGGCCGCCCGGCAGCAGCAGCGGGACAACGTCCGGCGGGAGCCGCCCACCGAGGGTGGCCCGCGTCCGGGTCCGCGTCCCGGCCCGAACGCGGTACCGCCGCGTCCGGGCACCCCGGCCGCCGGCCGGCCCGGTGGTCCCCCGGCGGGCCCCGGTGCCCGTCCCGGTGGTCGTCCCCCGGCGCGCGGCGCCGGTAACAACCCGTTCGGCATCCAGGGCGGCCAGCAGCAGCGGCCCCCGGCGGCCGGTGGCGGCGGTCCCCGGCCGAGCCCGGCCGGTATGCCCCCGCGGCCGAGCCCGGCCTCGATGCCGCCCCGGCCCAGCCCGGCCTCGATGCCGAGCCAGCGGCCCACCACGGGTCGCCCCGGCGGCCCCGGTGGCGGTCGTGGTGGCCCCGGCGGCGGCGCCGGTCGTCCCGGTGGCGGTGGCGGTGGCTTCCGTCCCGGTGGCGGCGGTGGCGGTGGCTTCCGTGGCGGTCCCGGTGGCGGCGGTGGCGCCGGCGGCGGCGGCGGCTACCGTGGTGGCCCCGGTGGCGGCGGTGGCGCTCCCGGCGGTGGTTTCCGTCCGGGTGCCCCGGCCGGTGGCGGTGGTCGTCCCGGTGGTGGCGGTCGTGGCCGTGGCGGCGGCGCCGCGGGTGCCTTCGGGCGTCCGGGTGGCCGGCCGACCCGTGGTCGCAAGTCCAAGAAGCAGCGCAGACAGGAGTTCGACAACCTGTCGGCCCCGACCATGAGCTCGGGCGCGCCCCGGGGTCAGGGTCAGGTCGTCCGGCTCTCCCGTGGCGCCTCGCTGTCGGACTTCGCCGACAAGATCAACGCCAACCCGGGTTCGCTGGTCCAGGAGATGTTCAACCTGGGCGAGATGGTCACCGCGACCCAGTCCTGCTCCGACGAGACCCTGCTGCTGCTCGGTGAGCACCTCGGTTTCGACGTGCAGATCGTCAGCCCGGAGGACGAGGACCGCGAGCTGCTCGCGCAGTTCAACATCGACCTCGACGCCGAGGTCGCGGAGGACCGCCTGGTCAGCCGTGCGCCGGTGGTGACCGTCATGGGTCACGTCGACCACGGTAAGACCAAGCTGCTCGACGCGATCCGCAAGGCGAACGTGGTGGCCGGCGAGGCGGGTGGCATCACCCAGCACATCGGCGCGTACCAGGTCCACGTCCCGCACGAGGGCGAGGACCGCGCGGTGACCTTCATCGACACCCCGGGTCACGAGGCGTTCACCGCCATGCGTGCCCGTGGTGCCCAGGTCACCGACATCGTGGTGCTGGTGGTGGCGGCCGACGACGGCGTCATGCCGCAGACGATCGAGGCGCTCAACCACGCCAAGGCGGCCGAGGTGCCGATCGTGGTCGCGGTCAACAAGGTCGACAAGCCGGAGGCGAACCCCGACAAGGTCCGCCAGCAGCTGACCGAGTACGGCCTGGTCGCCGAGGAGTACGGCGGCGACACCATGTTCGTCAACGTGGCGGCCAAGCCGGGCATCGGCATCGACGAGCTGCTGGAGGCGGTCCTGCTGACCGCCGACGCGTCGCTGGAGCTGACCGCTCCGATCGACGGGCCGGCGCAGGGTGTGGCCATCGAGGCGCACCTGGACAAGGGCCGCGGCGCGGTGGCGACGGTGCTGGTGCAGAAGGGCACCCTGCGGGCGGGCGACTCGATCGTCGCCGGTGGGGCCCACGGCCGGGTCCGCGCCATGCTCGACGAGAACGGCAACCAGGTCGCCGAGGCCGGTCCGGCCCGTCCGGTCCTGGTGCTCGGTCTGACCGCGGTGCCGGGTGCGGGTGACACCTTCCTGGCCGCCGAGGACGACCGCACGGTGCGGCAGATCGCCGAGCAGCGGCAGGCACGACGGCGGGCGGCGTCCTTCGCCAACTCCCGTGGCCGGGCCACCCTCGAAACGCTCATGGAGCAGCTCAAGGAGGGCGAGAAGACCTCGCTCAACCTGGTGCTCAAGGGCGACGTCTCCGGTTCCGTGGAGGCCCTCGAGGACGCGCTGTTCAACCTCGACATCCCCGAGGAGGTCCAGCTCAGGATCATCCACCGGGGCGTGGGTGCGATCACCGAGAGCGACGTCATGCTCGCGAGCGCCTCGTCCGAGGCGGTCACGATCATCGGCTTCAACGTGCGGGCCGCCAACAAGGTCCGCGAGATCGCCGACCGCGAGGGCGTGGAGATCCGGTACTACACCGTCATCTACCAGGCCATCGAGGAGATCGACGCCGCGCTCAAGGGGCTGCTCAAGCCGGAGTACGAGGAGGTCGAGCTGGGCACCGCGGAGATCCGCGACGTCTTCCGCTCGTCCAAGATCGGCAACATCTCCGGTTGCATCGTCCGGTCCGGCATCATCCGCCGCAACGCCAAGGCGCGGCTGCTGCGGGACGGGGCGGTCGTGGCGGACAACCTCACGATCAGCTCGCTCAAGCGGTTCAAGGACGACGCGACGGAGGTCCGCGAAGGCTTCGAGTGTGGTCTGACTCTGGGCGGTTTCAACAACGTCCAGGTCGGCGACACCATCGAGACCTTCGAGATGCGGGAGAAGCCGCGCGCCTGATCCGGCGCTGACACGGTGCTCAAGGGGTTTACGCCACCCGGCGTAAACCCCTTGAGCATGTCCGGGCCGGTTCCGTAACGTCCGTGGCGATGTATACCGGAACCGCACTCTTCGACCTGCTCCTGCCGGGCGACTCCCGCTCGCTCAAGGCGAAGCGCTCCTACGTCCGGCCCATCGTGGCGGCGCTGCGCCGGTTCGAGGTGTCGGCCGCCGAGGTGGGCGCGCTCGACCTGCACGGTCGGGCCGAGATCGGGGTGGCCGTGGTGGCCGCCGAGGCGACCCACGTCCGCGACGTGCTCGACTCCTGCGAACGCCTGGTCGCCGCCCGCCCCGAGATCGACCTGCTCTCCGTCCGTCGCCACCTCCACACCCCCGAAGACTGACCCCTCTCACCGCTTCCCCCGCCCTGTCGCCCCGCCCCGTCTGCCCTCGGTGATCAAGAGGTTTGCGTCAGCTTCGATCTTCGGGTTGACGCGAACCTCTTGATCAGTTGACGCAAACTTCTTGATCACCGGGGTGGGGCGGGGTGGGGTGGGGCATAGGCGGGGGCGGGAAGTGGGGTGGGTGAGGGAGGTGGGAGTGAGGGGTGGGTGGGCGGGGTGGGGGCGGGCGGGTGGGGGTGGCGCGCGGGTAGTGTTCGAGGTGTTGGGTGGTTGGTCCCGGTGACGCCCGCGTCGCCGCTCCGGCCGCGGAAGGAACGCCCTGGAGGTGGGGGACATGACTGATCCGGCCAAGGTTCGCCGGCACGCCGAGCGGATTCGCGAACTGGTCGCCTCGGTGGTGCGGAGCCAGATCAAGGACCCCCGGCTCGGGATGATCACCATCACCGACGCCCGGATCACCGCCGACCTGCGCGACGCCACCGTCTTCTACACCGTCCTCGGTGACGCGGCGGCCCAGGCCAGCACCGCCGCCGCACTGGAGAGCGCCAAGGGCATGCTGCGCAGCACCGTCGGCAAGGCCCTCGGGCTGCGTCACTCGCCCTCGCTGACCTTCGTCCTGGACGACGTGCAGGACCAGGTCAAGCAGATCGACGACCTGCTCGCCCAGGCCCGGCACGCCGACGCCGAGGTGCAGCGGCTGGCCGCCCAGGCCAAGTACGCGGGCGACGCCCAGCCGTACCGGGTCGACGACGAGGACGACGAGACCGACGACGACGTCACCACCGACCCGTCCGCGACGGACCGGCGGTGACGGCCGCCCCGGGCACGGCCGACGAACTCCGTACCGGGTCGCCGTCCACCGGCCCCGGCGAGGACGACTGGGCTGCCGCCGTCGCGGCGGTACGTGGCCTGCCGGCCGACTCCCGGGTGCTGCTGATCTGTCACGTCAACCCGGACGGTGACGCGCTGGGCAGCATGCTCGGCTTCGGGCTGGGGCTGCGCCGGCTCGGCGTACACCGGTTGCAGGCCACCTTTCCGGGGCCCCCCGAGGTGCCGGAGCCGTTCCGCTGGCTGCCGGGGCTCGACCTGCTGGTGCCGGCGAGCGAGGCGTACCCGGACCCGGATCTGGTGGTCTGCTTCGACGCCGCGAGCGAGTCGCGGCTCGGTGACCTGGTCGACCGGCTCGACACCGCCGGCACCTCGGTCGTCCTCGACCACCACGCCTCGAACACCGGCTTCGGCGCGGTACGCCTGGTCGACCCGGCGGCGGCGGCGACCTCGGTCGTCGCCGAGCAGTTGCTCTCCCGGCTCGACGTGCCGCTGGACGCCGAGATCGCGACGGGCCTCTACGTCGCGTTGACCACCGACACCGGTTCGTTCCGGTTCGCGGCCACCACCCCCGAGGTGCACCGGCTCGCCGCCCGGCTGCTCGCCACCGGCCTGCACCCCGGCGACATCTCCCGCCAGGTCTTCGACACCCGGCCGTTCGGCGCGGTCCGGCTCTTCGGTGAGGTGCTCGGCCGGGCCCGGCTCGAACCGGAGGCCGCCGCCGGTCACGGCCTGGTCTGGACCAACGCCACCCTCGACGACCTGGCCCGGCACGACCAGCAGCCGTACGTGCTGGAGTCGCTGATCGACTCGGTCCGCTGCACCGCCGAGGCGGACGTCGCGTGCGTGCTCAAGCAGGTCGGGCCGGTCGAGTGGGCGGTGTCGATGCGCAGCAAGGGCGCCGTCGACGTCAGCGCGGTGGCGGTGGCGCTGGGTGGCGGAGGTCACCGCTTCGCCGCCGGTTTCACCGGATCGGGCGACGCCGAGCAGGTCATCGCCCTGATCAGGGCGGAGTTGGCCGGTGCGCTGACCGGTGGCCCCGCTCACGCCGACGGGTGTCGGCCTTCCCGCACACGGTGACCCCGGGGAGAATCGGACGATGGAGCAGCCGCACGAGATCGCCGTGGACGTCTCCCGCGCCTGGGACAGGCCGGTGGTCACCGTGCCGGTGCTGGCCTGCCTCTCCCTGGTCGGTGGGCAGTTCCCGTCGTTCTCGGCACAGGCCAACATCTGGACGCTGGGCACCGGCGGCGCGCTGATCTGGCTCGGCCTCGGCAACCGGGTGCAGCGTCGGCCGGCACCGCGCCGGCTGGGCCGGGGCACCGTCTGGTGGCTGCTTCCGGCGGCGCTGTTCGGGGTGCTCGAAGGGGCCACCTTCGTCATGGCGGTCGGCGACGAGTTCCCCACCTTCTCCCGCCTGGCCGATCCGCTGCTGGAGGACGAGTTGGTCCGCTCGGCGGCCTGGTTCGCCTGGCTGGCCGCCTTCTGGGGGCTGGTACGGCGATGATGCGCACCCTCGCCATCAGTGGCTTCCTCGCATCGCTGGTGCTCTTCGCGGCCGTCGAGTGGGCCGCCCGCCGGGAAGGTTCCCGGATTCCGTCACTGGGCGACGTCTGCGCCTACGTCATGCGGTACGAGGTCGGTCCGGTGCCGGTCGGCCGGATCGGCGTGTTCGGGTTCTGGTGGTGGCTGGGCTGGCACTTCCTGGCCCGCTGACCGACTCCACCGTCGGGTCCCCGGCCGCTCCGGGCCGGCCGCGAGCGGCGACGCGGACCTGCCTGGGCCGGCCTTCGGCTGGGTGGCCCGGGTCTGGTCCGGCCCGGTGTTCGTGGCTGTTCCGGGCCGATCTCTCCCACCCCGTGCGCGTGTGCGGTCTGCCCAGCTCGGTCCGTGCCGGGTTCGGCCCGCCCGGTTTCGCATCCCGTGTCTGGTCCGGCCGCTTGAAGCAACGTCCTGTGCCGGGTTCGGTCGGTTCAGCGGTGCCGTCCCGTGGTCGGCGTGGCCTGCTCGATCGGACGTGTCACGGGAAATCGGCCGGGGTCCAGGTGCTGTGCGGTGCGGGTGTTCGTGCCGGGCAGGCCGGTTCGGGGTGTTCTCGGGGTGCTTGCCGGGCCCGTCCAGATGACGGGAAGAGTGGGCAGCATGTGGAAAGTAAACGTTAACTTGGGAGGGGCCGACGTCGCGCCGCGACGCAGGTCGCGGGCGGTGGTGCCACACCCGGTGCCGCCTCCCTCCAGGGTCTGACCGACCCGGGCTCACGCTGCCAGGCGAGCCGCTCCGGTGATCCCGGGCTGCCTTCCCGGCGCTCAGCAGGACCGCCCGTCTGGGCCACCTGTTCGGTGGTCCACACCCTGGAAGGACACCGCCATGGCGACCAAGCCCAAGACCGAGACCACCGACGAGGCCCGCGAGCAGATGCGCCGCGCGTTGCAGACCTCGATGGACACCCGTCAGTGACCCTGCCGCACCGGCGGTGACCCCGCCGCCCGGCTGAGTTCCGCTCAGCCCGGCCCCGGTGCCGTGCTCGGTTACGCCCAGCCCCGCTCGTTGCCGCCGGCCCCACGCGGCTCGGCCCCGGGCCGGGGCCCCGGCGCCGGCCCGGGTCAGCCCTGGCCCAGGTGTAGCCCCGGCCCGGCCGTAGCGCCTGCTCCGGGTCGTCTCCACCCGGGTGCGGGATCGGCCCGGTCCCGCACCGGCTGCGCTCAGTTCCACCCCGGCCCGTCTACTCTGGCCCGGCCCCGGCTCCGGCCGCGTTCAGCGCGGCCAGGCCGAGCCGGGCCGAGCCGCGCTCAACCGGCCCGACCAGACGGTGTCCGGGAACATCGCTTCGAGCCGCGCTCAACCGGCCCTGCCAGGCGGTGTCCGGGGGCCGCTCGCTTCGAGCCGGGTTCAACCGGCTCCGCCGCGCCGTGTCAGAGGCCGCCCGGCTCCAGGCGTGTTCGACCGGCCTGCTCACGGTGGTGTCCCGAGGTCCTCGGCCAATTCGTGTTCAACCTGCGGCGGTCGACACGACACCCACCAGCCGGCCCGGTCAGGCGGTGCCCCGGGATGGGCCGGCCGTGCCCAGAAGGCGCCCCGCCGAGCCGTGCCCAAGAGCCGCCCCGCCAAGCCGTGCGGGGAGCAGGCCGTGTGCCCAGTCCGGCGCAGCGAACCCGGTCGTAGGTAAGGCAAGGCAGGCCAGTCGGGCCCGCCACAGCCAGACCCGCCCGATCAGCCTGGCTCGGCCCGCGTCTGCCTGGCCGGCGCGGCCTGCCTCGACCGCGCCGGGCGGAACCCGCCCGTCCGGGCCGGGCTCTGCAAACCCCGCCCCGCTGAACCGGCCCGGCTCGGCCGAAACACTCCGCCGCCCGCACGCCCCACCCCGTCTGAGCGTGCGTCGCCGGGCCGGTTCCGTCGACCATCGTTCGGTAAGTGATGCCAAGGCTTGCGTTCCTTACGGCAGGCATGCCAGGATCGGCGGCGATGAGCCAGCCCACCGCCACCGCCACCGCGCTCGCCTCGCCGCGCCGGATCGCCGCGCTCGCCCTTCCCGCCCTGGTGGTGCTCGCGGCCGAACCGCTCTACGTGCTGGTCGACACCGCCGTCGTGGGGCACCTGGGCCGGGTTCCGCTGGCCGCGCTCGCCGTCGGCGGCACGGTGCTGACGCTCACCGCCTGGCTCGGCACCGTGCTGGCGTACGGCATCACGGGGCGGGCGGCCCGCCGGTTCGGTGCCGGTGACCGGGCTGCGGCGCTGGCCGAGGGCGTCCAGGCGTCCTGGCTGGCGTTCGGGGTGGGCGTGCTGGTGGCCGTCGGCATGCAGTTCGGCGGTGACGCGCTGGCGCGTACCCTCGCCGGCGGCGGTGGCGAGGTGGCCGACACCGCCGGGCGGTGGCTGCGGATCGCGGCCCTCGGCGCGCCCGGCCTGCTGCTGGCCGCCGCCGGCAACGGCTGGCTGCGCGGCATCCAGGACACCCGCCGCCCGCTGCTGTTCGTGCTCGGGCCGAACCTGCTCTCCGCGCTGCTCTGCCCCCTGCTGGTCTACCCCGCCGGGCTCGGGGTGACCGGTTCGGCGGTGGCCAACGCGATCGCCCAGACCGTTTCGGGTGCCCTCTTCGTGGGGGCGCTGCTGCGGGAACGGGTGGGCCTGAGGCCCCGGCCGGCGCTGATCCGCCAGCAGTTGGTGCTCAGCCGGGACCTGCTCATCCGGGGGCTCGCCTTCCAGGCCAGCTTCCTGTCCGCCACCGCCGTCGCCGCCCGGTTCGGTGCCGCCGCCGTGGGGGCCCACCAGATCGCGCTGCAACTGTGGTTCTTCACCGCGCTGCTGCTCGACGCGTTGGCGATCGCCGCGCAGGCGTTGATCGGCGCGACACTGGGCGCGGGCGACGCCGCCGGGGCGCGCGCTCTGGCCCGCCGGTTCGCCCTGCTCGGCGGGGTGTGCGGGGTGGCCTTCGCGGTGCTGATCGCCGCCGGGGCCGGCGTCGTGCCGTCCCTGTTCAGCTCCGATCCCGAGGTACGCGAGCAGGCGATGGTGGCGTGGCCCTGGTTCGTGGCGATGCAACCGTTCGCCGGGGTGGTGTTCGCCCTCGACGGTGTGCTCATCGGTGCCGGCGACATCCGCTACCTGCGCAACCTGACCGTGGTCGCGGCGGTCGGCGGCTTCCTGCCGGCGATCTGGCTCTCCTACGCGTTCGACCTCGGTCTGGGCGGCATCTGGGCCGGCCTCACCCTGCTCGTGGTGATCCGGCTCGTCGGCGTCCTGCTGCGGCTGCGTTCCGGCAGGTGGGCGGTGGTCGGCGCGGTGCGCTGACCGGCGCGCGGCGATCCGAGGGCGGTCTCCCGACCGGGAGCACCGTGATCGTCGGTCAGCACTCCTCGCCGTCGCCGGCCCGCCAGCTCTCGTCGTAGACGTCGCCCGTCGGGGCCGGCGCGGTCCGACGGCGCAGCGGTTCGGCCTCGGCCAGCGCCAGGAAGCCCCGCTGCATCGCCGGGCAGCTGGCGTTCTGCAGGGTGACCCGGGCCGAGTCGAGCCAGAGGCCGCGCCCGGCCGGGCTGACGTCGTCCGGGTACGGCACCAGCCACACCACCTCGTCGCGCAGGGTGACCAGCTCCGCGCCCGGCCGGTACGCCTGGGGACGCCACAGGTCGAACGGGTAGGCCCAGACGAACCGCGTGGTGACCTCCAACGCCCGTACCCCGTTGGCAGCGGTGGTGGACCGGTAGGTCATGGTGCCCCGGCCACGCACCTTCTCGTCGCGGTCCAGCCCCGGGTCGGCGCGGTCGGCGATCCGGCTGGCGAAGCCGAGGCCGGCGCCGGAGGCCAGGTCCCGGCGGGCGGAGTCGCGGTTCTGCGGGGCGAGCACGGCGAGGAACCCGTCGGGATCGCCGTCCAGCATCCGGGGTTCCACCCGTCCCTCGACCAGTGCCCGACGGACCCTCGCCAGCCCGTCGGTGACCTGCCTGGCGGTGAACGGCCCGGTCCGGTGGGCGGCGGGCGGCACGATGGCCGCCGCGCCCTCGGCGTACGCCTCGGCCGGGGTGGCGACGAACGGGCCGAGACTGTTGCCGCTGTCGTCGGTCGGCCGGGGAGCGGGCGGCGACGTGCCACCCCGACGGGGGAGCAGCGGCGCGCCCTCGTGCGCCCGCTGGACGAAACGGAACCCACCCAGGGCGAGCCCGCCGACCAGCACCAGCACCAGCAGGACGCCCACCGTGCCGAGCAGCGTGCCGCCGTACCGACCCCAGCGCAGCCGGAGCCGTTCCGAGCGGGTCAACTCGTGCTCCACCTCGGTTTCCCGCATCCAGGACGGAATCCGGACCGGCTCGTCCGCGGTGGCGACCGCCGCTCGGTCGGGGGATGACCGGGCGGCATGGGGTGGATCAGCCGGTGTCGGGCCGTGGGTCACGAGGTGTTCCCTGGGTCGGAGGGGGAGGGGCGCATGATCCTCGCACCCGGTCCGTCGCGGCGCTGTCCCGTCCGGGGTCACGGACGCGGACCGGCCCCGGGGCGGGGGCGACGACGGGTTCAGAGGGTGCCGGCGCGCATCCGGGCGAACAGGTAGAGCGCGCCGCCGACCAGCAGGCTGGCCAGCGTCGCCACCAGCACGAACGAGACGATCCCGGCGACCACCGGGTGACGTTCGCTGAATCGGCTGCGGTCGCGCCACCGCCAGAGCGACAGGCGTGCCCGGCGGAGCGTCGGCACGGCCTCGACCAGCTCGGACAGCCGCCGGCCGAGGGTACGACGGGGCGGCTCCGGGTGACGCATCCACTCGGGGAGTTCGACCCGGGCACGGTGCTCGGGCGGGGGCGGCGTGGTCATGCTGCTCCTGACGGGTGACGGGGGTTCTCGTGGTGTGACGGCATTGTGCCGTGCGGTGGCGGGCGGGGTGGACCCGTCTGGCAGGCTTGGCGGTCGTGAACGGTGACGGTCTGATCGTGGTCGACAAGCCTGGCGGCATGACGTCGCACGACGTGGTGGCGCGCATCCGCCGGTTGGCCCGTACCCGCCGGGTCGGGCACGGCGGCACCCTCGACCCGATGGCGACCGGGGTGCTGGTGATCGGGGTCGGCCGGGCCACCCGGCTGCTGACGTACGTGATCGGGGCGGGTAAGAGCTACACCGCGACGGTCCGGCTCGGCCAGTCCACGGTCACCGACGACGCCGAGGGTGACGTGATCGCCGCCACGCCGGCCGGTGCGCTGACCGACGCCGCGATCCGGGCCGCGTTCGTGCCGTTGACCGGCGAGATCGACCAGGTGCCCAGCGCGGTGAGCGCCATCAAGATCAACGGGGAGCGGGCGTACAAGCGGGTCCGGGACGGCGAGCAGGTCGAGCTGCCCGCCCGGCGGGTCACCGTCTCCCGGCTCGACGTGTCGGCGATCCGCCGGGACACCCCGGACGTGGTCGACGTGGACATCGACGTCGACTGCTCGTCGGGGACGTACATCCGGGCGCTGGCCCGGGACGCGGGCCTGGCGCTCGGCGTCGGCGGGCACCTCACCGCGCTGCGGCGTACCGCTGTGGGCAGTTTCACCCTGGCCGAGTCGGCCACCCTCGCAACGCTGGAGCAGCGCGCGCCGGAGGTGGTCACCCTGCCCCTCGACACCGCCGCCGACAGGTACTTCTCCCGTCGGCAGGCCAGCGCCGACGAGGCGAAGGTGCTCTCCCACGGCGGCCCGCTGGACCCGGTGGGCATCGCCGGACCGTACGCCGTCTTCGGACCGGACGGTGGCCTGATCGCTATCGTCAGCGAGCGGGACGGCCGGGCCCGCGCGGAGATCGTGCTCGCCCCGGCCTGACCGGGCCGCCGGCCGGCACGGCCGGACGGTACGGCGGGGACGACGGGCGCGGGGACGACGGCCGGGACGACCGGCGGCGTGGGTACGGGTGTGAGCCGGTCAGCGGCGGAGCAGGGAAGGAGCGGCATGCAGCGGTGGCGGGGGTACGAGGCGGCACCCGGTGACTGGGGGCGGTCGGTCGTCACCATCGGCGTCTTCGACGGCGTGCACCGGGGGCACCAGGCGACCATCGGGCACGCCGTGGCGCGCGCCCGTGAGCTGGGCGTACGGTCGGTGGTGGTGACCTTCGACCCGCACCCGGCCGAGGTGGTCCGCCCCGGCGCGCACCCGGCCGTGCTCACCGAGCCCACCCGCAAGGCGGAGCTGATCGAGGCGCTCGGGGTCGACGTGCTGTGTGTGGTGCCGTTCACCGCCGAGCTGTCCCGGCTGCCGGCCGAGGCGTTCGTGCACGACATCCTGGTCGAACACCTGCACGCGGCGCTGGTCGTGGTGGGGGACAACTTCCGGTTCGGGCACCGGGCCGCCGGGAACGTGGCGCTGCTCGAACAGCTCGGCGGGACCTTCGGTTTCGGGGTGGAGAACGCCCCGCTGGTCGCCGCCGACGGCACGGTCTTCTCCTCGACGTACATCCGGGCCCGGATCGAGGCCGGGGACGTGGCGGCGGCGACCGCCGTGCTCGGCCGGCCGCACCGGCTCGAAGGGGTGGTGGTGCTGGGCGACCAGCGCGGCCGGGAGCTGGGCTTCCCGACCGCCAACCTGCGCTGCCCGCCGCACGCGGCGGTGCCCGCCGACGGGGTGTACGCCGGCTGGCTGGTGCGCGGGGGCATCGAGCGGCTGCCGGCGGCCATCTCGATCGGCACCAACCCGACGTTCGCCGGCCGGGAGCGCCGGGTCGAGGCGCACGTGCTGGACTTCGCAGGCGACCTGTACGGCGAGCACGTCGCCCTCGACTTCGCCGCCCACCTGCGTGGCCAGATCCGGTACGACGCGATCGAGCCGCTGTTGGTGCAGATGGCCGAGGACGTCGCGCGGACCCGGCTGGCGGTCGCCTGACCGGCCCGGCGGGGTGGGTCGACGGGCCGCCGTCACCCGCCGCGTGGGCCTTGACCGGGCGGTTCCGCGACGGGCTGGTAGTGTGGCGGTGACGTCGGATGACCGACGCGGGGCCTCGCGTGCCTGCACGACGCCGCGGGTGCGAGGTTCGTCCGTCTCCGGTCCACGCGGACCCGAACGACGGACATCAGTTGTCAACCCACCGAAACAGGGAGAACATGGCGCTCGACCAGGAAGCCAAGGCCAAGATCCGCTCGGAGTACGCGACCGCCGAGGGCGACACCGGTTCGCCGGAGGTGCAGGTCGCGGTCCTCACCAAGCGGATCGCGGAGCTGACCGAGCACCTGAAGGTGCACAAGCACGACCACCACAGCCGCCGTGGGCTGCTGTTGCTGGTCGGTCGGCGCCGTCGGCTGCTCAACTACGTCCAGAAGAAGGACATCAACCGCTACCGGTCGCTGATCGAGCGACTCGGCCTGCGCCGATGACGTGACGGGGGAGCGGCCACCGGGCCGCTCCCCCGTTCGGGCACCACCACGAAGAAGAGGGCCGCGCGACCACCCGAGAGGGAGCCGGTCAGCGTACCGGTCTCCGGTAGTGGCCCCCGGGCATCCCGGCAACATGCCGGCCACCCGGGCGCTTCGATCGAAGACCGGCCGTCTGAGCAGCTCCGGTGTCGTGGGCCCACGACGCGAAGGAGTACCGCCGCACATGACCGAGACCAACCTCGGCACCGAATCCCGCACCGCCGTGATCGACAACGGGTCCTTCGGCACCCGTGAGATCACCTTCTCCACCGGCCGGCTGGCCCGCCAGGCCGCCGGCTCCGTCATCGCCCAGCTCGGCGAGACGGTCGTCCTCTCCGCCACGACCGCCGGTAAGCACCCGAAGGAGCAGTTCGACTTCTTCCCGCTGACCGTCGACGTCGAGGAGCGGATGTACGCCGCGGGCCGCATCCCCGGCTCGTTCTTCCGTCGCGAGGGCCGGCCCAGCGAGGACGCGATCCTCACCTGCCGGCTGATCGACCGGCCGCTGCGCCCGTCGTTCGTCAAGGGCCTGCGCAACGAGGTCCAGGTCGTCGAGACCGTCCTCGCGCTCGACCCGCAGCACCCGTACGACGTGGTCGCCATCAACGCGGCCTCGATGTCGACGAAGCTGTCCGGCCTGCCGTTCTCCGGCCCGATCGGGGCGACCCGGGTGGCCCACGTCGAGGGCCAGTGGGTGGCGTTCCCGACGCTGGAGGAGCTGTCCCGGGCCACCTTCGACATGGTGGTGGCCGGTCGCGCCCTCGAGGACGGCGACGTCGCGATCATGATGGTCGAGGCCGAGGCGACCCCGCACGCGGTGACCCTGATCGCCGGTGGCGCGACCGCCCCGACCGAGGAGATCGTCGCCAGCGGCCTGGAGGCCGCCAAGCCGGCGATCCGCGAGCTGTGCCGCGCGCAGAGCGAGCTGGCCGAGGTGGCCGCGAAGCCGGTCACCGAGTTCCCGGTGTTCCTGGACTACCAGGACGACGTCTACCAGGCGGTGGCCGAGCTGGTCCGCGCCGAGGTGGCCGAGGCGCTCCAGATCGCCGGCAAGGCCGACCGTGAGGAGGCCCTGGACCGGGTCAAGGCCAGGGTCGCCGAGGAGCTGACCGGTCGTTTCGAGGGCCGGGAGAAGGAACTCTCCGCCGCCTTCCGCTCGCTGACCAAGTCCGAGGTCCGCAACCGGGTGCTGCGTGAGCAGGTCCGCATCGACGGCCGGGGCCCGCGCGACATCCGGCCGCTCACCGCCGAGGTCGGCGTGCTGCCCCGGGTGCACGGTTCCGCGCTGTTCGAGCGGGGCGAGACCCAGATCCTCGGCGTCACCACGCTGAACATGCTGCGCATGGAGCAGATGGTGGACACCCTCTCCCCGGAGAACCGCAAGCGCTACATGCACAACTACAACTTCCCGCCGTACTCGACCGGGGAGACCGGCCGGGTCGGCTCGCCGAAGCGGCGGGAGATCGGCCACGGCGCGCTGGCCGAGCGGGCGCTGCTGCCGGTGCTGCCGTCGCGTGAGGAGTTCCCGTACGCCATCCGGCAGGTCTCCGAGGCGCTCGGCTCCAACGGCTCGACCTCGATGGGGTCGGTCTGCGCCTCGACGCTGGCGCTGCTGTCGGCCGGTGTGCCGCTCAAGGCGCCGGTGGCCGGCATCGCGATGGGCCTGATCTCCGACGAGGTGGACGGCAAGACCCAGTACGTGACGCTGACCGACATCCTCGGTGCCGAGGACGCGTTCGGTGACATGGACTTCAAGGTCGCCGGCACGCCGGAGTACGTCACCGCGCTCCAGCTCGACACCAAGCTCAACGGCATCCCGTCGGACGTGCTCGCCGCCGCGCTCCAGCAGGCGAACGAGGCCCGGCAGACCATCCTCGGCGTGATGCAGGCGGCGATCGAGGCCCCGGCCGAGATGTCGGACTACGCGCCCCGGGTCACCACCGTCAAGATCCCGGTGGACAAGATCGGCATGGTGATCGGCCCGAAGGGGCAGACCATCAACGCCATCCAGGACGAGACCGGCGCCGAGATCTCCATCGAGGACGACGGCACGATCTACGTCGGCGCGACCAACGGCCCGTCGGCGCAGGCCGCCGTGGACCGGATCAACGGGATCGCCAACCCGACCCTGCCGAAGGCCGGCGAGCGGTTCCTCGGCACGGTGGTCAAGACCGCCGCGTTCGGCGCGTTCATCTCGCTGCTGCCCGGCCGCGACGGCCTGCTGCACATCTCCAAGGTGGGCGACGGCAAGCGGGTCGAGCGGGTCGAGGACTTCCTCAACGTCGGCGACAAGGTCGAGGTGGAGATCGCGGACATCGACGCCCGCGGCAAGATCTACCTGGACAAGGTCCGGCCGGAGGGCGCCGAGGCGCCGGCCGCCGGTGAGTCCGCCGGTGGCGACCGGCCGGCCGGCCGGGGCGGTGACCGGGGTCCGCGTGACCGCGGTGACCGGGGCGGCGACCGGGGTGGTCGGGCGCCGGAGCGCGGCGAGCGTGGCCCGGGTGGCGGCGAGGGTGGCGACGGCGGCGAGCGTCCGCGTCGGCGTACCCGGCACAGCTGAGCAGTGACCGGCCGGGTGACGACGACGTCGTCACCCGGCCGGTGTGTTCCCCCCACCCCTCGTCGCACGGGAAGCAGGTCTGCGTGAGCCGCGCCCAGCGTTCGTCGTTTCCCCCGGACCGGCGGCCGGCGGCGTCGCCCGTCCGGCACGCCGTCGCCGGGCAGCCCGGCCGCGCCGGGACTCCGTCCCGGGCGGTCACCCGCACGATCAGTGACGACCCGCTGGGCGGCACCGTCCGGCGGACCGTGCTGCCCAGCGGGCTGCGGGTGCTCACCGAGGCGATCCCGACGATGCGCAGCGTCTCGTTCGGCATCTGGGTCACGGTCGGCTCGCGGGACGAGACGGGCCCGCAGGCCGGTGCCGCGCACTTCCTGGAACACCTGCTGTTCAAGGGCACCCACAAGCGCACCGCGCTGGAGATCTCGGCCGAGATCGAGGCGGTGGGCGGCGAGACCAACGCCTTCACCACCAAGGAGTACACCTGCTACTACGCGCGGGTGCTCGACGAGGACCTGCCGCTGGCCATCGACGTGATGTGCGACGCGGTCGCCGACTCGCTGCTGGAACCGGCCGACGTGGAGACCGAACGCGGGGTCATCCTCGAAGAGATCGCCATGCACGACGACGAGCCCGGCGACGAGGTGCACGACCTCTTCGCCCGCGCCGTCTACGGTGACCACCCCCTCGGCCGGTTGATCTCCGGCACCGAGGAGACGGTCACCCCGATGACCCGCCGGCAGATCCAGAGCTTCTACCGCCGCCGGTACACCGCGCCGCAGATCGTCGTCGCCGCCGCCGGCAACCTCGACCACGCCGCCGTGGTCCGGCTGGTCCGCCAGGCGCTGCGCGGCACCCCGCTGGACACCGACCCGGCCGCGCCGGGCACGCCCCGGCCGAACACCCCGGCGGTACGTACGAAGCCGGCCGCCGTCCTGGTCGAGCCGAAGGAGACCGAGCAGGCGCACGTCATCCTCGGCTGCCCCGGCATCGACCGGGTCGACGAGCGGCGGTTCGCCCTCGGGGTGCTCAACAACGTCCTCGGCGGCGGGATGTCCAGCCGGCTGTTCCAGGAGATCCGCGAGCGGCGCGGCCTGGCCTACTCGGTCTACTCCTACGCCAGCCAGTACGCCGACAGCGGCCTGTTCGCCGTCTACGCCGGCTGCGCGCCGGGCAAGGTGGACGAGGTACTCCGGTTGACCCGCGCCGAACTGGCCCGGGTGGCCGCCGACGGGCTCACCGAGGCGGAGGTGGCCCGGGGCAAGGGGATGAGCAAGGGCTCGTTCGTGCTGGGCCTGGAGGACACCGGCTCCCGGATGAGCCGGCTGGCCAAGGGCGAGCTGCTCTACGGCGACCTGATGCCGGTGGACGAGCTGCTGGCCCGGGTCGACGCGGTGACCGTGGCCGACGTGAACACCCTCGCCGCCGAACTGCTGGGCCGGCCGATGTCGCTGGCGGTGGTCGGCCCGTTCGGGGAGCACGACTTCGCCGGCTGAGCCGCCGCACACCCGGTGGACCGGCCGGTGGGACGGTGGTGGTCCGGCGGTGGCCCGCGTCCCGATTGGGATAGGTTGTGCCGCGTGACTGACGAGCAGGAGAAGGGTCCGGGCGGGGCGGTCCGGGTCGGCGTGCTGGGTGCCCGGGGCCGGATGGGCGCCGAGGTGTGCCGGGCGGTCGACGGGGCCGACGATCTGGCCCTGGTGGCCGCCGTCGACCAGGGTGACGAGCTGTCCGCCGCCGCCTCAGCCGAGGTGGTCGTCGACTTCACCACCCCGGACGTGGTCATGGACAATCTGCGCTGGTGCATCGACCAGGGCGTCCACGCGGTGGTCGGCACCACCGGCTTCACCGGGCAGCGGCTGGAGCAGGTGCGTGGCTGGCTCGCCGACCGGCCCGACGTCGGCGTGGTGATCGCCCCCAACTTCGGCATCGGCGCGGTGCTGATGATGCAGTTCGCCGCCCGCGCGGCCCGGCACTTCGAGTCCGTGGAGATCATCGAGCAGCACCATCCGCGCAAGCTCGACGCGCCGAGCGGCACCGCCACCCACACCGCCCGGCTGATCGCGCAGGCCCGCGCCGAGGCCGGCCTCGACCCGGCCCCCGACGCCACCAAGGACGAGGTGCCCGGCGCGCGGGGCGCCGACATCGACGGGGTACGCGTGCACGCGGTCCGCGCCACCGGCCTGCTCGCCCACCAGGAGGTGCTGTTCGGCACCCTCGGCGAGACGCTGACCATCCGGCACGACTCGTACGACCGGGTGTCGTTCATGCCCGGGGTGCTGCTGGCCGTGCGGGCGGTCCGGCAGCGGCCGGGCCTGACCGTCGGCCTGGACCCCCTGCTCGACTAGATCCGCCGCGTCGGCCCGGCCGCCGTGCCCGGTGCGGCCGGGTCCGGTGTGGTGCCGGGTCCGGCGTCGTGTGCGGGTGGCGGCGAATTCGTTGGCGGTGGACCGTCGTGCGCCCCTAGGCTGCCCCGGTGCTGGATTCCGGACATACCGATCGGCTCGGGCGGCGGGTCACCCTGCGTCCGGTGGACGACGACAACTGGCGGGCGGTGGCCGACCTGGCCCCCCGCGACGACCAGCGGGGGTGGGTGCCCGCGCTGGCGGCCCGCTACCTGGTGCTGACCTCGCGTTCCGAGGTGTGGACGTCGCTGGCGGTCCACGCCGACGAGACCGTGGCCGGCCACGTCATGTGGGGCGTGGACGACGACGGGTCCCGGTGGATCGGCGGGATGCTGATCGACGCCGCCGAACAGGGCCGGGGGGTGGGCCGGGCCGCCGTGCGTACCCTCGCCACCTGGCTGGTCGGGCAGGACGGCGGACACCCCGTCCGGTTGTCGTACCACCCGGACAACACGGCCGCCGCGAGGCTCTACGCCTCGCTGGGCTTCACCCCGACGGGGGCGGTGGAGGACGACGAACTGGTCGTCGAGCTGCGCCGCTGACCGGGCGCGGGGTCACTCCTGCTCGATGACGGACAGGATGTTGCCGGCCGGGTCGGTGAACCAGGCGATCGTCGGCCCGTTGTCGCGCATGATCCCCCGGTCGTCCTGCGGCAGCCCCGGGTAGCGCGCGAACCGCACCCCCCGGTCGGTCAGCTCGTCGACCGCCCGGTCGACGTCGGCCACCGGGAAGTTGAGCACGGTGAACGTCGCCGGCACGTGGTCGGCCTTGGGATAGACCACCACGTCCCGGTCGCCGGCCAGGTGCAGCATCAGCAGCCCACCGGGGCCGCCGAGCTGCGACACCCGCAGGTCGAGGGTGCCGGCGTAGAACTCCCGGGCCCGGTCGGTGTCGTCGGCCGAGAACCCGCTGAACGCCTTCGTCTCCCGGAACATGCCCTTCTCCCTCACCGTCGGTGGCGTACCGCCGCCTCCGGTCTACCAGGGCGGGCCGACAGAACCGACCGGGTCAGGGCGTGTCGTCCGGTTCGGTGGGGACCGCGACGTGCAGCCGTACCTGGGGGACGAGCATGTCGTCGACGTCCAGCGCGCGGGCCGCGCCGTCCGGCTCCCAGCCGGTGCTGGTGAGGAACCTACGGGTCGCCTCGTCGCCGTCGAACGTCCAGGCGACCGCGTGGGTGAACCCGTCGCCGCGCCAGGCGTCCACGGCGGCGGCGAGCAGCCGGCTGCCGTGCCCGCGCCGACCCCAGCGCGGCTCGACCAGCAGGTCGGTCACCGCGACCACCCCGGCGCCCAGCGCCGTGGCCGGCTCGCCCGGGGCGAGCGCTTCGGCGTCCGCCGGCCCGGAAGCCGCGAACCCCACCAGATAGGATTGCTCGGCCTGTTCCACGGCGACGAGCACCTGGTGTGCGGCCGAGGGCGGCTCCTGCACCGCCGCGCTCCACCGCCGGGCGAGCCACGCCTCGTCCAGGTTGTCGAGCACGTGCCGGGGCAGCAGCCGACGGTACGCGACCCGCCAGGTCGCGAGCTGCACACGGGCGATCTCGGCGGCGTCCTCGGGACGCGCCGGGCGGACGTACCCCAGAGCCATGGCACGAAAGCCTAGGCCACAGCGAGGGAGACGACGGTGGCGCAGGGGGCCAGGCGGACGGCCGGGCAGGTCGTCGCGGTGGTGGTGCTCGCCGTCGCGGTGGCCGCCTTCCTCTCCGTGGCGGCCGTCCGGCACGGCTTCTTCGACCTGAAGGTCTACTACGGCGCGCTGCACTTCTGGGTACACGACCACGGCGAGATCTACGACTACCTCAAGCCCGGCACCCAGTACGGCTTCACCTACCCGCCGTTCGCGGCCCTGGTGATGCTGCCGATGGCGTACCTGCCGTGGCCGGCCGCGATCACCGTCAGCGTGGCCGCCACGGTGGTGGTCAGCGCGGTGCTGGTGTGGTGGCTGCTCGACCCGGTGGCCCGGCGGGCCGGCTGGACCCGGTGGTTCGTCCTGGCGGTGGCGCTCTGCCTGGCCGCCGCGTTCGAGCCGATGCGGGAGACGGTCAACTTCGGCCAGGTCAACATGCTGCTGCTGTTCCTGGTGGCGGTGGACCTGCTGCGGCTGCTGCCGGCCGGCAACCGGTGGGCCGGGGTGGGCATCGGGCTGGCCACCGCGATCAAGCTGACCCCGGGCGTGTTCATCGTCTACCTGCTGATCACCCGGCGGTTCCGGGCCGCCGGCACCGCCGTCGCCGCCGCCGCGGCGGCCACCCTGCTCGCCGCGGCCATCTTCCCGGACGCCGCCCGGGAGTTCTGGACGTCGGCGCTGTGGAACACCGACCGGGTGGGCGAGTTGGCGTTCGTGTCCAACCAGTCGCTGCGCGGGGTGGTGGCCCGGCTCGACCCGGAGCACCCGAGCACCCTGGCCTGGCTGGCGCTGGTGCTGGTCACCCTGGCCGTCTGGGCGTGGCGCTGCCGGGCCGCCGTGGCCGTCGGCGACGAGGCCACCGGGCTGGCCCTGACCGGCGCGCTGATGTGCCTGGTCAGCCCGGTCACCTGGGTGCACCACCTGGTCTGGTTGATCCCGGCGCTGATCCTGCTGGTCGACAACGCGGTCGCCGCGCCCGCCGGCAGCCTGCGGCGGCGCGCGCTGCTGGCCGGCGCGGTGGTCGGCTACGCGCTGCTGTGCAGCCGGATCGTCTGGGCCTGGGAGAAGGACTTCACCGGGATCGGCGGCTTCCTGGGCAGCAACACCTACGTCTGGATCAGCCTCGCCCTGCTGGTGCTGCTGCCGATCCGCACCTGGGCGGCGCCGGTCGGCGGCCGGCCCGGCGACCCGACGGGACCGGTCGACCCCGGCGTCGGGCGGCGGCCGGCCGGCTCAGCCGGGCAACCGGCCGGTGTAGCGCAGTTCGTCGAGGTGGACCGGGGGACCGCCACCGGCCAGCGGCACCGGGTAACGGGACCGCTCGCCGTCGACTGACAGGCCGGCCCGCTCGTAGAACCGGCGGGCGCGGGTGTTGTCGGCGAGCACCCAGAGCCGGTACTCCCGCCAGCCGCGTGCCGCCAGCCCGTCGCGGGCGGCGGCGAACAGGGCCTGCGCGGTGCCGTCACCCCAGTGCGCCGGCTCGACGTACATCGCCAGCACCTCGCCGTACGCCGGGTCCAGGTCGCCCCGGTCCTGGTTGTTGCGGTACGGCCCGAAGGTGGTGAACCCGGCCGGCAGCCCGTCGACCTCGGCGAGCAGGGTGGTGAACGGGTGCTCCGGGTCGGCCGTGCCCACATCCCGCCGGCGTTGCGCCCACGCCACCGGGTTGAGTCGGACCAGCACCTCGGCCGGCATGATGCCGGCGTACCCGGCCTGCCAGCCGTGGATGTGCACCCGGGCGATCGCCTCGGCGTCGTCGGGCTCCTCGCGGCGGATGGTGAGCATGCGTCCGTTCTATGCCCCGACGGGCGGTCGGTCCAGCGTCCGCTCCGGTGTCGTACCACTGGTCTAGGGTCGTCGGCGATGGTCGCACCGGAATCGCTCTCGCTCGCCCAGGCCCGGCGGATGACGCTCGCCGCCCAGGGTTTCGCCGACCCGCCGCCCGCCGGGGCGCCCACCCGCCGGCACCTGCGCCGGGTGCTCGACCGGGTCGGGCTGATCCAGATGGATTCGGTCAACGTGCTGCAACGGGCGCACTACCTGCCGCTCTACAGCCGGCTCGGGCCCTACCCGACCGGCCTGCTCGACACGGCCGCCTACCGCCGCCCGCGTGAGCTGTTCGAATACTGGGGGCACGAGGCGTCCCTGGTGCCGGTGGGGCTGCACGCCGCGCTGCGCTGGCGGATGGCCAAGGCCCGCGACGACGCCTGGGGCGGGATGCGCCGGATCGCCGCCGAGCAGCCCGAGCTGGTCGCCTGGGTGCGCGACGAGGTGGCCGCCCGGGGGCCGCTGACCGCCGCCGAGATCGAACACGACGCGCCCCGGGAGACCGGTCACTGGGGGTGGAACTGGTCGGCGGTGAAGCGGGCGTTGGAGTTCCTGTTCTGGGCCGGCGAGGTCACCGCCGCCGACCGGACGCCCTCCTTCGCCCGCCGCTACGACCTGCCCGAACGGGTGCTGCCGGCGGCCGCGCTCGACGCCCCCACGCCGACCGACGCGCAGGCGTACCGCACCCTGGTCGCGGTGGCCGCCCGGTCGCTGGGGGTGGCCGCCGAGCCGGAGCTGCGGGACTACTTCCGACTCCCGCTGGCCGGTGCCCGGCAGGCGGTCGCCGACCTGGTCGAGGCCGGTGAGCTGGTGCCGGTGACGGTGCAGGGGTGGCGGCAGCCGGCCTGGCGGCACGTCGACGCCCGGCTGCCCCGCCGGGTCCGGGGCAACACCCTGGTCAGCCCGTTCGACCCGCTGGTCTGGGAGCGGGCCCGCACCGAGCGGCTGTTCGCCTTCGGCTACCGGATCGAGATCTACGTGCCGGCTGCGCAGCGGGTGCACGGCTACTACGTGCTGCCGTTCCTGCAGGGCGAGCGGTTCACCGCCCGGGTCGACCTCAAGGCCGACCGGAAGGCCGGGGTGCTGTTGGTGCCGGCGGCCTGGCAGGAGCCCGGCATCGACCCGGGGGAGACCGCCGTCGCGCTCGCCGCCGAGCTGCACCGGCTCGCCGGCTGGCTCGGCCTGGACGCGGTCGCCCCACCGGCGGCCGGTGACCTGGCCGCCCCGCTGACCGCCGCGTTGCGCAGCCTCACCGGTGTACCGTGAGGCCGTGACGAGCGTTGACGGGCCGACCGGGCCGACCCGGTCGGGGCAGGGCACCGATCCGACGTCGACCGGTGCCGCACCGGCCGGCACCACCCACACGCTGAGCGACCCGCCCCCCGTCGACGCGCCGGCCGCGCCGCACCCCCACCCGGCGGCGGGCGCGGGCGTCGACGGGTTGCCGCCCGGGTCCTGGCCGGCGGGGCCGCCGGTGGTGTGGCAGCCGCCCGAGCCGGACCGGCTCACCCGGTTCGTGCTCCGGCTGCACGCCCGTTCGCCGCGCTGGGCGGCACCGCTGGCCGCGCTCGGCTGCGTCGCCGCCGGCATGGGGTACGCGCTGGTCAGCGAGCCGACCACCAGCGACCCGGACGCCGCGCCGAGTTGCCTGCTCAAGCTGACCACCGGGCTGGACTGTCCGGGCTGCGGGGGCACCCGCGCGCTGTGGTACCTGCTGCACGCCGACCTGCCGGCCGCCGCCCGCCACCACGCCGTGTTCGTCTTCGCGGTGCCCTTCCTGGCCTACCTCTTCGTCGCCTGGGCGGGTCGGCAGGCGTTCGGGTGGCGGCTGCCCGAACTGCGGCTCAGCTCCCCGGTGATCGGCGGATTCCTCGCCGTCTGGATGGCCTTCTCGGTGCTGCGCAACCTGCCCTGGGCACCGTTCACCGCGCTGTACGTCTGACCGGCCGGGGCCGGGTGGGAGACGTTGGCCACCCGCCGCCGCCCCCGGCCGGAACTGTCCATGATCTCGCTGGTCAGCGCGGTGGCCCGAGTTTCCCCGCAGCCCACCGGGCCACTACAGTCGCAGGAATGCCGGAGATGGTGCAGCCCCAGGTGCAGTTGATCGCGTGGACCCAGTTCCAGGCCCCCGACGGCGTGCCGTGGTCGACCGACGCCGAGGGCGGCCAGGCGCTCGCCGAGTTCGCCGGCCGGGCCTGCTACCAGAGCTGGAAGAAGCCGAACCCGGCGACCGCCACCAACGCCGGCTACCTGGCGCACATCCTGGAGGTCGGGCACCTGTCGGTGCTGGAGCACGGCAGCGTGACGTTCTACTTCACCGGAGTGTCCCGCTCGTTCACCCACGAGCTGATCCGGCACCGGCACTTCTCCTACTCCCAGCTCTCCCAGCGTTACGTGCCGGAGCGGGACGCGGCGATGGTCGAGCCGGCGGTGATCGCCGACGACCCGGAGCTGCACAAGCGGTTCGTCGAGGCCGCCGAGGCCAGCGTCCGGGCGTACACCGAACTGCTGGAGGGGCTGGAGCAGCGGTTCGCCGACGAGCCCAACCCGACGCTGCGTCGCAAGCAGGCCCGGCAGGCGGCCCGGGCGGTGCTGCCCAACGCCACCGAGACGCGGATCGTGGTCACCGGCAACTACCGCGCCTGGCGGCACTTCATCGGGATGCGGGCCACCGAACACGCCGACGTGGAGATCCGCGAGCTGGCCGTGGAGTGCCTGCGGCAGCTCCGGCAGGTGGCCCCGAACGTGTTCGCCGACTTCGTCGTCAGCACCCTGCCGGACGGCACAGAGGTGGCGACGAGCCCGCACGCACAGCTGTCCTGAGCCCTTCCCCACCGGACGTCCGGTGCTCGTCCGCTAGGTTGTGAGCATGACGCACGACCACCCTGCCGCCCCCGACCGGGGCCTGTCGCGCCCGTTCGGGCGACTGCTCACCGCGATGGCGACCCCGTTCACCGCCGACGGCTCCCTCGATCTCGACGGGGCCGTCCGGCTGGCGACCTACCTCGTCGACGAGCAGGGCAACGACGCGCTGGTGCTCAACGGCACCACCGGCGAGTCGCCGACCACCTCGGACGCGGAGAAGGAGACGCTGATCCGCGCGGTGGTCGAGGCGATCGGTGACCGGGCGCAGATCGTGGCCGGCGTGGGCACCAACGACACCCGGCACACCATCGAGCTGGCCGCCGCGGCCGAGAAGGCCGGCGCGCACGGCCTGCTGGTGGTGACCCCGTACTACAGCAGGCCGCCGCAGCGGGGGCTGGTGGCGCACTTCACCGCGGTCGCCGACGGCACCGGCCTGCCGATCATGATGTACGACATCCCGCACCGCGCCGGGGTGCCGATCGAGACCGAGACGCTGGTGCGGCTCGCCGCGCACGAGCGGATCGTCGCGGTCAAGGACGCCAAGGGCGACCTGACCGCCACCGGCTGGGTGACCAGCCGCACCGACCTCGCCTTCTACAGTGGCGAGGACTCGCTCACCCTGCCCACCCTGGCGGTCGGCGGGGTCGGGCTGGTCGGCACGTCGACCCACTTCACCGGCGCGCTCGCCAAGCAGATGATCGAGGCGTACGACGCGGGTGACACCGGCACGGCGCTGGCCCTGCACCGGCGGCTGCTGCCGCTGTTCACCGGGATCTTCCGCAGCCCGGGCACCATTCTGGTGAAGGCGGGCCTGAACGTGCTGGGCCTGCCCGCCGGCCCGGTGCGTCCGCCGCTGGTGGACGCCACCGACGACGAACTGGCCCTGCTGCGCGCGGACTGCGCGGCGGCGGGCCTGGACCTGCCCGAATGATCGAACGACACGACGGACGCCGGGTTACGGCGTCGCAGAATGAGGTGGACGCGTGACCGAGGCGCAATTCGAGGGTGAACTTCCCCCGCCGCTGCCCGAGGGCGGGCTGCGGATCATCCCGCTCGGCGGACTCGGTGCCATCGGCCGGAACATGACCGTCTTCGAGTACGACGGCAAGCTGCTGATCGTCGACTGCGGGGTGCTCTTCCCCGACGTGGAGCAGCCCGGGGTGGACCTGATCCTGCCCGACTTCGGGCCGATCCTGGACCGGCTGGCCGACGTGCAGGCGATCGTGCTGACCCACGGTCACGAGGACCACATCGGCGCGGTGCCGTACCTGCTCGCCCACAAGCCGGACATCCCCCTGGTCGGCTCCCAGTTCACCCTCGCCCTGGTCGAGGCGAAGCTGGCCGAGCGGCGCATCCAGCCCTACACGCTGACCGTGCGGGAGGGCGGCCGGGAGCGGCTGGGCCCGTTCGAGTGCGAGTTCTTCGCGGTCAACCACTCGATCCCGGACGCCCTCGCGGTGGCCGTGCGTACCCCGGCCGGCCTGGTGCTGCACACCGGTGACTTCAAGATGGACCAGCTCCCGCTGGACGGCCGGATCACCGACCTTGCCGGCTTCGCCCGGCTCGGCGCGGAGGGCGTCGACCTGCTGCTGTCGGACTCCACCAACGCCGAGATCCCCGGTTTCGTCACCCCGGAGCGGGAGATCGGGCCGGTGCTCGACTCGATCTTCGCGAAGGCGAAGGGGCGGATCATCGTCGCCTCGTTCGCCTCGCACGTGCACCGGGTGCAGCAGGTCTTCGACTCGGCGCTGGAGCACGGCCGCAAGGTGGCGCTGATCGGCCGGTCGATGGTCCGCAACATGGGCATCGCCCGCGACCTCGGCCTGCTCAACATCCCGGCCGGTCTGGTGATCGGCATCGAGGAGGCCACCACGCTGCCGCCCGACCAGATCGTGCTGATGTCCACCGGTTCGCAGGGCGAGCCGATGAGCGCCCTGGGCCGGATGGCCAGCGGCGACCACCGGCACATCACCATCGCCCCCGGCGACACGGTCGTGCTCGCCTCGTCGCTGGTCCCCGGCAACGAGACCTCGGTCTACCGGGTGATCAACCGGCTGGCCCGGGCCGGCGCGGTGGTGGTGCACAAGGACGTCGCCAAGGTGCACGTCTCCGGGCACGCCCCGGCCGGTGAACTGCTCTACCTGCTCAACGTGGTGCGCCCGAGCAACCTGATGCCGGTGCACGGCGAGTGGCGGCACCTGCGGGCGCACGCCCGGCTCGGCATCGAGTCCGGCGTCGCCCCGGACCGGGTGGTGATCTGCGAGGACGGCGACGTCGTCGACCTGGTCGAGGGCCGGGCCAGCGTGGTCGGGCACGTGAAGAGCCGCTACGTCTACGTCGACGGCCTGGCCGTGGGTGACGTCAGCGAGTCGCTGCTCACCGAGCGGCGGATCCTCGGTGACGGCGGTTTCATCGCCACCACCGTCGTCGTCGACTCGGTCACCGGCAAGGTGGTCGCCGGCCCGACCCTGTCGGCGAAGGGCTTCTCCGAGGACCCGGCCGCGTTCAACCCGGTGATCCCGCTGGTCACCGAGGCGCTGAACCGGGCCGCCGCGGACGGCATCACCGACCCGCACCAGCTCCAGCAGATCGTCCGGCGCACCGTCGGGCGCTGGGTCAACGACGCGTACCGCCGCCGCCCGATGATCGTCCCGACCGTCGTCGAGGTCTGAACGGGTTCCCCACCGGGACGCTGCGGGCCGGCCACCGTCGTCACGACGGTGGCCGGCCCGTTCGCGCGGTCGGCTCAGCGGTGGCGCAGGGTGGCCACGATCAGGTTGGGGTCGGTCGCGGTGACGTAGGCGGCGCTGGCCACCAGGACCGTGTGCCCGCGTACGGCCACCGAGGTGGGGTTCTGGAGCCCGTCGGCACCGGTCAGCAGGGTCCGGGTCCGCCCGTCGTGGTCGATGCCGACCACCGTGTTGGGCCCGTTGAGGGCGGCGACGACCCGGCCGTCGGGGGTGAACGCGAAGTCGTCGATGCCGACCAGCCCGGTCGCCCTGACCTCGACGGCTCCCGGGCGGCCCTGCCGCAGCGGAATCCGCAGCAGGGTGCCCTGGTCCAGGTTGGTCACCCAGACCGCGCCGCCACGCACCTTGACGCCGTTGACGCCGAGGAAGCCCGTCGCGGCGAGGGCGGACGCCGACGACCAGACCCGGGCCGGGCCGCCGGCCAGCGGCACCGTGGAGACGGTGCCGAGCACCGAGTCGGTCAGGTAGAACGTCCGGCCGGCCGGGTCGAGAGCCAGCCCGTTCGGCAGCCCGGTGGCGGGCAGCGCGGCGATCCGCCGGGGCGGCTGACCGGGCGTCAGCCGGTAGAGGCCGGTGCCGGCGGCGTCGCCGCTGGCGTACAGGAAGTACAGGGTGCCGTCGCCGGTCCGGACGATCCCGGTGGTCAGGGCGAAGCCGAGCACCGGGGTGTGCACACCACCGTCGGCGGGGGCGGGCAGGGTGGCCAGCACCCGGGTCCGGCCCGCCGGTTCGACGGCGACGACCTGCCGGGCCGCCGCGAAGGTGAGGTAGGCGGTGCCGTCCGGGGCCCACGCGATGTTCTCCGGGAGCTGCCCCGTCGTCGGGTCGAAGTGGACCGCGATCCGGGCCGGCAGGGTCGACGGGCCGGAGGTGGCGGCCGGGACGCTTCCCGCCGGGCCGGCCACCGCCGGTGCCGGGTGCGTCGCCGGTGCGGCCAGGACGCCGACTGCCGCGACGGCCACCGCGAGGGTACGGATTCTTCTGCGCATGGTTCGTCCTTCGTGGGTGCGCGGACCCGCCGAGCGGGTCCGGTTGCGGGCACGGACGACCGGACGCCCCGGTCGGAGCGCCGTCGTCGCGTGGTGTGGCGCGGCGTCGGACCGCACCGGACGACGGTGTCCGGCGGTGGGCCGCCGCAGCGGGAGGGGACGCCGGCACCTGTGTCGCCGGAAGCGGGAGTGGAGGGTCAGCCGCGCTCGGGCAGGGGTTGCCGGGCGGTGGCGCGGCCGGTGACCGCGGCGTGCACCAGCAGGGTCATCGCCGCCTGCGACGGGGAACCCGGTGCGGTGGTGGCGACGACGACCGTCTGGTCGTCCTCGGTGCGCAGGCTCTGCTGGGTGACGGTCAGCGCGCCGACCAGCGGGTGCCGCATCTCGTACGCGGCGGTGCCGCCGGCCTTGACCCGGTGGTCGGCCCACCGGGCGGCGAACTCGGGGCTGCCCACCGCGAGTTCGCCGACCAGCGTGGCCAGCAGCGGGTCCGTCGGGTGCTGCCCGGAGGTCATCCGCAGGGTCGCCACCACGGCCCGTGCCTTGGCCGGCCAGTCGACGTACAGGTCACGGGTGTGCGCGTCGAGGAAGACCAGCCGGGCCATGTTGGGCCGCCGGTCCGGCCGGTCCACCGCGTCGGGTTCCAGGTGACCGGCGAACAGGGCGTGCCCGGCGGTGTTCCAGGCCAGCACGTCGAGCCGGCGGCCGAGCACCAGCACGGGCACGTCCCCGAGGGCGGCGACGAGCTGGTGTACGGCGGCGTCGACCCGTTCCGGCGGGGGCCGGCGGACGGCCGGGCGGCGGGGGCCGGCGGCCAGCCCGGACAGGTGGCGGCGTTCCGCGGCGTCGAGCCGCAGCGCCCGGCTGAGCGCGTCCAGCACCTCGGGTGAGGCGTTCGTGGCCTGCCCCTGCTCCAGCCGGGCGTAGTACGAGGCACTCACCCCGGCCAGCAGGGCCAGTTCCTCCCGGCGCAGCCCCGGCACCCGCCGTCGGCCGCCGTAGGTGGGCACCCCGGCCTCCTCCGGGCTGAGCCGGGAGCGTCGCGAGCGGAGGAACTCGCCGAGCTGTCGTTGCGCCTGCATGGCTCCCAGTATTGGCGGCGGCCACCCGGCCAACCACACCCTGCGGGGGATAGGCAGGACGGAGATCGGGTGACCAGGCGGTCACCGTACGTCGATAACTGCGGTTCGGCTCATCCGAACGGTGGCCGCCTCCGTACCTCCGTCCGGCGGGCGTACCCCGCGTCGGCCGGGAGGAGCATGACGGATGGACCGCAGACGGATGACAGCGATCGGCGTCGTGCTGGCGGCAGCGGGACTGACGGCGGCGGTGACCCTGCCGTCGTTCGCCGGCGACCAGGGCACGCCACGCGCCGGGGGGCCCGACGCCCGCGCGGCCGGCGGACCGGCCCCCGAGGTGGTGGACGCGCTCAGCCGCGACCTGCGGATCAGCCGGGACCAGGCGGTCCGGCGGTTGACCGCCGAGCAGCAGGCCGCCGCCCGGTTGACCGGGCTGCGGGCGGCCCTCGGCAACGACTACGGCGGGGCCTGGCTCAGCGGCGACGGGTCCACCCTGAACGTGGCGGTCGCCGACCCCGCCCAGGCCGACCGGGTCCGGGCCGCCGGTGCGGTGCCCAAGCCGGTCGAGCGCGCGGTCGGCGAGCTGGACGCGGCGAAGACCCGGCTCGACGCGGTGGGCGGGCAGGCGTCCCCGGCCATCACCGGCTGGTACGTCGACGTCGCCACCAACTCGGTGGTGGTGCTCGCCCAGCCGGGTGCCGAGGCGCGGGCCCGCCGGTGGGCGGCGGGCAGCGGGGCCCCGGCGGACGCGGTGCGGGTCACCACCTCCCGGGAGCAGCCGCGCCCGCTGTTCGACCTGGTCGGCGGCGACCCGTTCTTTATCAACGACGTCGGGCGCTGCTCGATCGGCTTCTCCGTGGTGGGCGGGTTCGTCACCGCCGGGCACTGCGGCCGGGTCGGTGACCGCACCACCGGGTTCAACCAGGCCCGGCAGGGGGTGTTCGCGGCGTCGTCGTTCCCCCGTGACGACTGGGCGTTCGTGCGGACCAACGGCCAGTGGACCCCGCAGGGGGTGGTCAGCGACTTCAACGGCGGCACGGTGCCGGTCAACGGCTCCACCGAGGTGCCGCCCGGCGCGTCGATCTGCCGTTCCGGCTCCACCACCGGGGCCCGGTGCGGCGTCGTCCAGGCCCGCAACGCCACCGTCAACTACCCGGAGGGGACGGTGACCGGCCTGACCCGGACCGACGTCTGCGCCGAACCGGGCGACTCCGGTGGCTCGTGGATCGCCGGCGACCAGGCGCAGGGGGTCACCTCCGGCGGCTCCGGTGACTGCACCGTCGGCGGCGTCACGTTCTTCCAGCCGGTCAACGAGATCCTCCAGCGCAACAACCTGACCCTGGTCACCGCCGACGGCGGCCAGCAGGGGACCCGACGCGGTCGCTGAGCACCCCGGTACCGCGGCCCCCGACCTCCACCGCCCGGAGGTCGGGGGCCGCTCCCGTGTCCGGGACGGCGGCGGTCAGGGCAGGGCGGCGACCGCGTCGGCGTACGCGACGCCGGTGCTCACCGCCGCGTCGACCAGGATGCCGAGCTGCGCCGGGGCCACCCCGTACGCCAGGTCGGTGGTGACGTCGCCGGCCAGCACCAGCTCACCGCCGGGCAGCTCGTGGACGTACGCCTTCGGCAGCAGCCGGTCGTGGTTCCACGCGTTGCAGAACTCGTACGCCTCGGCGAGCCGGCCCGCCGCCAGCCGCCGGGCCGCCACCACCCGGGCGTGCAGGATCTCCCCGTCCCGGCCCAGCAGGCGGAACTGCACGACCGCCTCGTCCCAGCGGCCGACCACCACCGGACCGGCGTCGACGGCGTACACGTCGCCCCGGGTGTCCAGCACGGCGGTGAGCTGCGCCAGGCTCAGCGGGGCCGGCTCCTCGGCGGAGGGCAGGAACGGCTCGTCGGCCGGGTCGTCGACGCCGTCCGGCTCCGGCAGCGGCACCGGCGTGGCGGTCGGCCGTTCGGCCAGCCAGGCGGCGATCCGGCCGGCGTGGTGCCCGGTGCCGTTGCGCGCGTCGAAGCTGCCCGCCAGCCGGGTCGCCTCGGCCAGCAGGTCGGTGCCGAGGGTCGCCACGTCCGGGTCGGCGGCGGGCCGGTCGGCGTGACCGGGACGGCGGACCCGGCGGGCGTCCCGGCCGGACTCGGCGGCGAGTGCGCAGACCAGCGCCCCGGCGGCGGCGAACTCCATCGCCGACAGGTCGTCGTAGGGGTGGTCCAGCCGGGGCAACTGCTCGGCGAGGAGGTCCAGCGCCCGGTCCGGGTGCCCGGCCAGCGCGCAGAACCGCAACTGCGCGGCCAGGTACGGCAACGCGGCCCGTTCCCGCCGGTGCCGTCGGTACGCCCGCAGGTGCGCCGTCGCGGCCTGGCCGGCCGCCCCGGTGCGCAGCCACGGCAGCAACCCCACCGCGAGGGCCCGTTCCGGCTGGTCGGTGCAGTCGGCGTCGAGCGCGGGGCGCAGCGCCTCCAACGCGCCCCGGTCGTCCCCCCACCCGGCGAGCAGTTCGGCGCGGCGTACCGCCAGGCAGGCGGGGCAGCCGCCCTCCGGGTCCGGCGCGGCGGCCGTCCAGCTGTCGTACCACCGGCGGGCGGTGGGCTCGTCGCCGGTGTGGTCGGCGAGCCGGCACCGCAGCTGGGCGACCACGCCGGCGTCCGCGCCGACCCGGCGGGCCAGCGCGTCGAGGAGGGTGTACGCCTGGTCCAGCCCGATCCGGGGGGTGCCGATCGCGGCCTCCACCGCCTGGCGCAGGTGCCGCCGCAGCAGCTCCGCGTCGCCGGGGCGGGCGTCGAGCAGTTCCGGGGACCGGTCCACGGCGGCCAGCAGGCGGCGTACCGGCTCGATGATCCGCCACCGTCCACCGTGCCGCAGGTACGCCGCCACCAGCGCGAACCGGGCGTCCAGGCCGGAGTGCGGGTCGCCCAGCGCGTCGGCGCGGGCGGCGATCCGGTCGAGTTCGGCCAGCCGGGCCTCCCCGTCGGGCAGGTCCCCGGCGTCGGCGAACGCGGCGGCCAGGCCCGGGTCGCGCGGCGCGGGCGGCCCGTCCGCCCCGGGACGGAACCCGCCGGTCATCCGGGCGTCCGGCCGGGTAGCTGGCCGACGGCGGCGGCGAGCTGGCAGCCGGCGGTGATGCCGCAGTCGAGCAACCGGTCGAGCTGGTGCGGGGTGACCCCGCGTTCCAGGTCGGTGATCACCTTGCCGCAGACCTGGGCCCGGCCGTCGTCGTCGACGTGCACGAACGCCTTCGGCCAGAACCGTTCGTGGTTCCACGCGTTGCAGAAGGCGTAGAGCGCCGGCACGTGCTCGATGTCGAAGGTCGCCGCCGCCAGGGTGCGGACCTGGAGCAGCTCGCCGTGGCCGCCCTGGCGCAGGAACCAGATCAGGCTGTCGTCCCAGCGGCCGACGAGGTCCCCGTCGCCGTCGGCGACGACGACGTACCCCCGGGTGCCCAGCACGGCGGCCACCAGGTCGGTGGTCAGCGGACGCAGGGCCTGCGGGTGACCCGCGAGGGGGTCGGGACGGTCCGCGAAAGCAGGCGACGCCATCGGGCATCCCTTCTGAGGCGAATAACACGTCTGCGGGCGTGGTCCGTGCTGCGACGCGCGGACACGACCCGGAAAAGCGGCGATCTGCCGGGTAACGCCGTTACGGTGACTCTATGGCGGGCCGTACCTCTCAGGCGAGCCGGCGACGCGGCGCGTCGCCGCGTGGCACCACGAACAGTCGTGCCCGTCAGCCGGCGAAGAAGACCACCCGGGCGGCGGCCCGGCGGCGGCCGGCCCCCCGGCCCGCTCCGGCGGCCTACGTGGGCCGGGCCGTCGGGGCACTGTGGATGGGCCTGGCGCACGGGGTCGGCTGGGGCTTCCGGGCCGCCGGCCGGCAGGCCGCCTCGGCCCGGGAGCTGGACCCGGAGCACCGCCGCGACGGTGCCGGCCTGCTGCTGTTCGGGCTGGCCATCCTCAGCGCGGTGGCGATCTGGTTCTCCGGTGCCGGCCCGTTCGGCGCGCGCCTGGCCGACACCGTGCGCCTGTTCCTGGGCGCGATCGCGGTGGTGGTGCCGGTGCTGCTGATGATCGGCGCCTGGCGGCTGATGCGGACCCCGGTGGACCCGGAGCACCGGGGCCGGGGCCTGGTCGGCTGGGGTTCCATGCTGGTCGCCACGGCGGCGATGCTGCACATCGGACAGAATCCGGTCGACCCGGTGCAGCGTGACTACGCCGGTGGTCTCGTCGGCGCCGGCATCGGCGACCTGCTGGAGCGGGCGGTGACCGCCTGGGTGGCCATGCCGCTGCTGATCCTGCTGCTCGTCTTCGGCCTGCTGGTGGTGACCGCCACCCCGATCAACAAGATCCCGGAGCGGCTCGGCCTGCTCGCCGGCACGCTGGTCGCCCCGCCCGAGGCCCCGGCGCAGGAGGAGGCGGAGCCGACGGAGGCCGTCGCGAAGCCGGCCCGTAAACGCCCGGCCCGCAAGGCCGCGCCCCCGCCGCCCGACCCCGACGACTTCGACGACGTCGGCCCCGAGGTCGACCTCCAGGAGACGATCGTGCTGCCCCGCCGGCCGGCGAGCCGGGTGCCGGCCAGCCGCAAGCCGGTGGAGCCGCCGGAGCACTCCGCCCCGCCCACCCGCGCCGAGCAGCTCGCGTTGACCGGGCTTGCCGGCGACTACGTGCTGCCGCCGGCCAACATGCTCACCGGTGGCGCGGCCCCGAAGACCCGCAGCAAGGCCAACGACGAGGTGATCGCCGCGCTGACCGGCGTCTTCGACCAGTTCGGGGTGGACGCCGAGGTCACCGGCTTCACCCGGGGCCCCACCGTCACCCGCTACGAGGTCGAGCTGGGCCACGGGGTCAAGGTCGAGCGGATCACCCAGCTCTCCCGCAACATCGCGTACGCGGTGAAGTCGCCCGACGTGCGCATCCTCAGCCCCATCCCGGGCAAGAGCGCGGTCGGGGTGGAGATCCCCAACACCGACCCGGAGAACGTCGCGCTCGGTGACGTGCTGCGGTCCCGGGCCGCGACCAGCGACCACCATCCGATGGTGGTGGCCCTCGGCAAGGACATCGAGGGCGGCTTCGTGGTGGCCAACCTCGCGAAGATGCCGCACATCCTGATCGCCGGGGCCACCGGCGCGGGCAAGTCGAGCTGCCTCAACACCCTGCTGGTGTCGATCCTGACCCGGGCCACGCCGGACGAGGTGCGGCTGCTGCTGATCGACCCCAAGCGGGTCGAGATGACCGGCTACGAGGGCATCCCGCACCTGGTCACCCCGATCGTGACCAACGCCAAGAAGGCGGCCGACTCGCTGGAGTGGGTCGTCCGCGAGATGGACATGCGTTACGACGACCTCGCCGCCAACGGGGTCCGGCACATCGACGACTTCAACCGCAAGGTGCGCAACGGCGAGATCAAGGCCCCGCCGGGCAGCGAGCGGGAGATGCGGCCGTACCCGTACCTGCTGGTGATCGTGGACGAGCTGGCCGACCTGATGATGGTCGCCCCGCGCGACGTGGAGGACTCGGTCGTCCGGATCACCCAGTTGGCCCGCGCCGCCGGCATCCACCTGGTGCTGGCCACCCAGCGGCCGAGCGTCGACGTGGTGACCGGCCTGATCAAGGCGAACGTGCCGTCCCGGCTGGCGTTCGCCACCTCGTCGCTTGCCGACTCCCGGGTCATCCTCGACCAGCCGGGCGCGGAGAAGCTGCTCGGTCGGGGCGACGGGCTGTTCCTGCCGATGGGTGCGTCGAAACCGGTCCGCATCCAGGGCGCCTGGGTGACCGAACGTGAGATCGCCGACGTGGTGAAGTTCTGCAAGGACCAGCGTGAGCCGGAGTTCCGCTCCGACGTGCTGGCCCCGGCGCAGGACAGCAAGAAGAAGATCGACGAGGACATCGGCGACGACCTGGACCTGCTGGTGCAGGCGGTGGAGCTGGTGGTGACCTCGCAGTTCGGTTCGACCTCGATGCTCCAGCGCAAGCTGCGGGTCGGCTTCGCCAAGGCGGGCCGGCTGATGGACCTGATGGAGACCCGGGGGGTGGTCGGCCCGTCCGAGGGTTCCAAGGCCCGCGACGTGCTGGTCAAGCCGGACGAGCTGGAAGAGGTGCTGGTCGGCCTGCGCGGCGACGTGGACTGACCCGACGGGCGCGCCGGTGGGGGCGTAGACCCCCCGACCGGGCCGGGACGTGCGACGGGCCCGCCGGGAATCCGGCGGGCCCGTTCGCGCGGGTGCGTCTGGTCAGCTGTTCATCATGGCGCTGATCAGCACGAGGCTGAGGACGATGGCGGCCACGTTCGCCGCGGCGGCGTACCAGCCCAGCGGCTTGTCGCCGAGCACCGCGCCGACGATGCCGAGCGCCAGGCCGATGATGCCGAAGATGACCGGCGCGATCAGCAGCGCGACGACGGCGAAGACGAACGCCAGGATGGTGCAGATGCGGGCGGCGTTGGTACGCGGGCGGGCGGGGGCGTGGATGTCGGCCATGACGTCCTCCGTGGTCGGGGGCCTGAGTGCTGTGTTGATCGATCACTACCCACACCGGACGGAAACTACGCACCGGGCTGCCCGCCTGCGTGTCGGCGCGGGAATTCCGATCGATCCGGGGCCCGCCGGTGTGGCAGGGTCACCCGATGCCGGCATCCCGTCGTGACCTGTTGCGGTCGCAGTTCGATCTGACCTGGTCCTTGTTCGAGTACCACCTGCAACGCCTGGAGCCGGCGGACCTGCTCTGGGAGCCGGTGCCGCACTGCTGGACGGTGCGCCCGGCCGCCGACGGCGGGTGGGTGCCGGACTGGGCGGACGTCGAGCCCGACCCGGTCCCGGTGCCGACGATCGGCTGGATCACCTGGCACATCGGCTGGTGGTGGACGGTCGCTGCCGACCACGCGCGGGGGCGCAGGCCGCGGGAGCGTACCGAGATCGGCTGGCCCGGTGACCGGGACCGGACGGTGGCGTGGCTGGGTGACCTGCGTGCCGCGTGGTTGGCGGTGTTCGACCAGCTCGGCGACGCCGACCTCGATGCGACCGCGTCGTTCCCGTGGCGGGACGACCCCGCGTACACCGTCGCCCACATGGTCGCCTGGGTGAACGCCGAGCTGATGAAGAACGTCGCCGAGGTCGGCCAACTCCGGTTGCTGCGTTGTGCGCGGGCGGTCCACCCCGACCCGTCGGGTGGTTCCCGGGGTTCCTCAGTGGAAGAGCTTGAGGCCGACCACGCCGGCCACCACCAGCAGCAGGCTGAGTAGCCGGGGCAGGCTCGTCGACTCGCCGAGGGCGACCATGCCGACCACGGCGGTGCCGACCGCCCCGATGCCGACCCAGACCGCGTAGCCGGTGCCGACGGGGATGTCGCGCAGCGCGTACGCCAGGCCGGCCATGCTGGCGACCAGGGTGACCGCGAAGACGGTGGAGGGCAGTGGCCGGGTGAACCCGGCGCTGCGGTCGAGGGAGACCGCCCACGCGGTCTCCAGGAGTCCGGAGAGCACCAGCACGATCCAGGCCATCGGGCATCACCTCGGGGGTGCGGGTCCCGGGCCGTCGGCCGGGGACGAGTCGGTTCGGTACGGGGCGTCTTGGCCTGACCGGGTACGCCCGCGACTCGTCCGGGGTGGCCGCGCGGGCCACCACGACCGACGCTAGCACCGCCGGCCGGCGGGGTGGGGTGATCCTCCCCACCGCACCTTGAGCTGAAGTCAGCTTCAGGTTGCAGCATGGGGAGCATGACGCTGCTCTTCGACGACCGGCAGGTCGCCGCCACCCTGGACGCGCCGACCACCGTCGCGGCGATGCGGGACGCGCTGCTGGCCGCCCACGCCGGCCGGCTCGTCGCCCCGCCCCGGGCGTCCGCACCGCTGGCCGGCGGGCGGATGGTGCTCACCGCCGGGCAGCTCACCGACGAGTGGTACGGCTTCCGCTCCTACGACACCCTCGGCCACCCGGCCGGCGAGCAGCTCGTGGTGCTGCACGACGCCCGGACGGGGGCGGTACGGGCCATCGCCGTCGGCGCGGAGCTGGGCTCCCGGCGTACCGGCGGACTGGGCGCGGTGGCGGTCGACGCACTGGCCCGCCCGGACGCCGCCACCCTGGGCGTGATCGGCTCGGGCGGGCAGGCGTGGACGCAGGTGTGGGCGACCGCCGCCGTCCGGCCGCTGCGCGAGGTGACCGTGCACAGCCGCTCGGCGGCCCGCCGGGAGGCGTTCGCCGCCCGGGTCCGCGCGGAGCTGGGGATACCCGCCCGCGCCGTCGGCTCCGCCGCCGAGGCGGTCCGTGACCGGGACGTGGTGGTGCTCGCCACCACCAGCGTCACCCCGGTGCTGTCCGCCGCCGACCTCGCCCCGGGCACCCACGTCAACACCGTCGGCTTCAAGCAGGTGCACCGGCACGAGTTCGGCACCGACCTGCTCGACGCCGCCGACGTGCTGGTCACCGACTCGCCGGCCCAGGCGGCGGCGTACGACCCCCCGATGGTGACCGCCGTCGGGCCGTACCCGGGCAGGTTGCGGGACCTGGGAGCGGTGCTGGCCGGCGCGGTCCCCGGCCGGACCGGCGCGGACCAGGTGTCGGTGTTCTGCTCCACCGGCCTGGCCGGCACCGAGGTCGCCCTGCTGGACCGGCTGGTCCGGGTGGGCGCGGCGGCCGTCTGACCACCACCTGCGGGCGGCCGGGGAGGTGAACCGGCCGACACCGCACGCCGCCGTCGGTCGGGCCCGCGACGTCGCCCGGTACCCTCGGATGGTGTCCGCCACCCCCACGCCTGACAACGCCGGCCCGGCCCGCCCGACGCCGAGCCGCGACCCGGAGCCGTCGCCTGCCGACGGCCGCCGGGTCGCCCTGCTGACCCTGGGCTGCGCCCGCAACGAGGTCGACTCGGAGGAGTTGGCCGCCCGGCTGCACGCCGACGGCTGGCAGGTCACCACCGACGGCGAGGGTGCCGACGTGGTGGTCGTCAACACCTGCGGGTTCGTGGAGAAGGCCAAGCAGGACTCGATCCAGACCCTGCTCGCCGCCGCCGACACCGGGGCGAAGGTGGTCGCCGCCGGCTGCATGGCCGAGCGGTACGGCCGGGAGCTGGCCGACAGCCTCCCCGAGGCGCAGGCGGTGCTCAGCTTCGACGACTACCCCGACATCGCCGCCCGGCTCGACGCGGTGCTGGCCGGCGAGACGGTCGACGCGCACACCCCCCGGGACCGCCGCGAGCTGCTGCCGCTGACCCCGGTCGCCCGGCGGGAGTCGGCGGTGTCGCTGCCCGGCCACGGCACCCCGGCCCGAGTCGCGCCGGAGACCGACGAGCACACCCCGGCGCACCTGCGGCAGGTGCTGCGCCGCCGGCTCGACACCGGCCCGGTGGCCTCGCTGAAGCTGGCCAGCGGCTGCGACCGGCGGTGCGCGTTCTGCGCGATCCCCGCGTTCCGGGGCGCGTTCGTCTCGCGTACCCCCGACGAGCTGCTCGCCGAGGCGGAGTGGCTGGCCAAGACCGGCGTCCGCGAGCTGGTGCTGGTCAGCGAGAACTCGACGTCGTACGGCAAGGACCTGGGCGACCCGCGGGCGTTGGAGAAGCTACTGCCGCAGCTCGCCGCGATCGACGGCATCGTCCGGGTGCGGGCCAGCTACCTCCAGCCCGCCGAGACCCGCCCCGGCCTGGTCGAGGCGATCGCCACCACCCCCGGCGTGGCCCCCTACTTCGACCTGTCGTTCCAGCACTCCAGCGAGCCGGTGCTGCGCCGGATGCGCCGGTTCGGCTCCACCGACCGGTTCCTGGAGCTGCTGGCGAGCGCCCGCGCCCTGGCCCCGGAGGCGGGCGCGCGGAGCAACTTCATCGTCGGTTTCCCCGGCGAGACCCGGCAGGACGTGGCCGAGCTGACCCGCTTCCTGACCGAGGCGCGGCTGGACGCGATCGGCGTGTTCGACTACAGCGACGAGGACGGCACCGAGGCCGCCGGGCTGCCCGGCAAGCTCTCCGCCGCCACCGTCAAGCGCCGCTACGACCGGCTCGCCGCGCTCGCCGACGAGTTGTGCTCGCAGCGGGCCGAGGAACGCCTCGGCAGCACCGTCGAGGTGCTTGTCGACACGGTCGACGACGGTGTGGTGGAGGGCCGGGCGGCGCACCAGGCCCCCGAGGTCGACGGCTCGACCACCCTGGTCGCCCCGGTCGGCGGCGGGGTCGACCTGGCCGCGTTGCGCCCCGGCGACCTGGTCCGGGCCACGGTCACCGCGACCGAGGGCGTCGACCTGGTCGCCGTGCCGGATGAGATGATCTCGGCGGCGCCCGGCGCGGAACGGTGACGGTGGGCCCGGACGGAGCGGGGGAGCCAGGTGGGGCGGTGCCAGGTGGGCCTCGACGGCCGGAGCGGGGCGCGGCGGTGACCGGGGCGGCGGAGTCCGCGCCGCCGGTGGCCCGGGTGCCGGTGCTCAACGCGGCCAACGGCCTGACCCTGCTGCGGCTGGTGCTGGTGCCGGTCTTCGCCGCGTCGGTGGTCGCCTCCGGCATGACCCACACCGGGTGGCGGATCGCCGCCTGCCTGATCTTCGCGTTCGCCTCGATGACCGACCTGGTGGACGGCTGGATCGCCCGCCGCTTCGGCCTGGTCACCTCGGTCGGCAAGGTGGCCGACCCGATCGCCGACAAGGCGCTCACCGGTGCCGCCCTGGTGCTGCTCTCCGTCTACGACCGGCTGCCCTGGTGGGTGACGGTGCTGATCCTCGTCCGCGAGCTGGGCATCACCGGGCTGCGGTTCTGGGTGATCCGGCACGGCGTGATCGCCGCCAGCCGGGGCGGCAAGCTCAAGACGGCGCTGCAGATCCTGGCCATCGCCTGGTACCTGTGGCCGATGCCGGCCGCCCTCGCCGCCGTCGGCCCGTGGATCATGGCCGCCGCCGTGCTGGTCACCGTGGTCACCGGCTTCGACTACGTCGCCCAGGCCCTGCGCCTGCGCCGCCCCCGGCCCTGACCGGCCCGTACCGCTCCCGCTGAACCGCCGCACCGGAATCCCGGGGCGGCGGGACGGCTGTCCCTGCCGGGCGGGACGCCCCGCCCCGCAGAGTCGTCACCGCACCGGCCCCCTGCGGCCCGGTGCGGCGTCGGCCCGGCCGGGTCGACGCCCGGTGACGGCGGGCGGGGTTGCGCCCGGTGGCGGGAGGAGCAGCGGTGGGGACAGCGACGAGACATGCCCGGGGACGGTCCCCGGGCGGCGGATGGCGCAGCCGCCGGCTGTGGGCGGCGGGCCTCACGGCGGTGCTGGCGGTCACCATGCACCAGACCCCGGCCCGCGCCGCCGACCCGGTGCCGTTCGACGAGCAGGCGGTGCACGGGGCGCTGTTCGGGGCGGTGGTGCAGCTACGCGACGCCGGGGCGGCCGGGCTGAAGGACGCCCTGCTCACGGCCGAGCTGCTGGACTGGCGTACCGGCCAGCCGGGTGCCGACGCGACGCAGGTGGCGGGGCACGTGGCCACCACCCGGGCGGTCGCCGACGCGGCGGTCGGCGACGCACGGGCCGAGGACCGGTCCCGGTTCGCGGTGGCGATGGCGGTGCTGGCCCGGCTCGGCGAGTCCAGCGGCGCGGTGACCACCGGCCCGGCGGTGCGGGCGTTCCTGGCCAGCACGGTCGGCGCGGAGGGCGCGAACGTGGTGCCGGACGCGTTGAACCTGGTCCGGGGCGGCTACCAGGACGCGGCGTGGAACGCCCGTTCCCGGGACCTGGTCCAGGACACCTGGCGGGAGCTGCACCGCCGGGCCGCCACCGACGACGCGCTGGCCACCGGCTGGGACAGCGCGTTCGCCGGGCGCACCGGCACCGGGGTGCGTACCCCGGTCGACGGGTTGCTTGCCGCCCGCATCCACGAGCCGCGCGCCGACGGCAACACCGGCACCCTGGGCTACTACGTGCCGCTGTCCGCGATCCGCGACGTCCGCGGTGACCCGACCGCCTTCAAGGCGCTGGTGCAGGAGCGGGCGTACGCGACGCTGAAGGTGCTCGACACCGACGGCAACAACCGGATCACCGAGGTGGTCGGCTACGCCAACACGTACCCGCTCAACCAGGACCCGAAGCCCAGCCAGGCGGTCATCGACGCGGAGAAGGCGAAGACCGAGTCGAACCGCAAGATCTTCGAGGGTCTCGGGTCTACCGTCACGGTGCTGTCCACCCTGGTCGGCTTCGTCGACAAGAAGTTCGGCAAGCAGTTGGAGACCATCGGCAAGGCCGTGGTGACCTCGGTGACCGCGATCAACACGTACGTGACGACGGTGCTCGGGCAGGGGCTGACCATGGCCGCGACGGCGATGGGCACGGCGGTGCTGACCGGTAACCTGCTCGGCGCGGCGGTGAGCCTGATCGGCCTGTTCGCCGGGGGCGGTGACCCGAACGCCGCGATCCAGGCGGAGATCGGCAAGCTGCGCCAGCAGATCGACCGGCTGGCCAAGGGGATCGACAAGCGGTTCGACCGGATCGAGTCGGCGCTCAAGGAGATGTACGCCGGGCTGGTCGCCCAGCTCGACGCGCTCACCAAGGGCCTCGACGAGGTACGCGCCAACCTGGGCCGGATCGCCACCCAGTTGCAGACCATCGAACGCAAGGTCGACTCGATGGCGCTCGCCACCCACGTGGCCCTGGAGAACATCGCCAAGAGCCAGCTCAACCAGGTGATCACCACGTACGTGCACCACAAGGAGATCACCGGGCAGCCGATCCCGGACTACCTGGGCACCTACTTCCCGAAGGCCGAGTCGCCGACCTTCACCTTCGCCACCGTCAACGCCGCCGACGAGGGCACCTTCACCGCGCCGGCCGGCACCAGCCTCGCCGACCCGGTCAGCGTGCTCGACACCCACCTGCCCGCCGGCTCGATCAACTACCTCGGCCAGTGGGCGCGTAACCGGGTCGGCGGCACCTGGACCGTCGGCCCGGTCGCCAACGCCGCCGCCTGGTCCACCGCCGCCCGGGTCTACAACATCCTGCAACTGGAGAACCCGCAGTTCGCCGCCCAGGTGGCCGCCGGGCGGGGCGACGCCGTCGCCGAGGCCGGACGGACCATCAACGAGCGGGTCCGGCAGTTCAGCCAGCCGACCGCCGACGGCGGCACCAACCCGTTGTTCACCGCGCTGATGGCCGACTACCGCACCGCCGTCGCCAACTGGAACGCCCAGGTGGAGAACGTCCGCAAGGCGGTGGTCTGGAACGGCAGCGACACCCTGCCGGTGCACGACATGTGGGGCAGCCCGGACCAGGAACTCCCGGCGGCGAACCGGATTCCCGAGACCGAGTCGATCGGCGGGTGCGGCGCGAGCCGGGTCAGCCGGCCGATCCCGTCGACGGTGCGCCGCAGCAACCTGCCCAACGCGTTCCACCTGGCCCGCCACGCCATGCCGCCGGGACACGCCCCGGAGTTCTCCACCTGCTACGACGCGAACTTCGTCAACGTGGAGGAGCACGAGGGACCCCGGTTCCAGACCACCACCGGCGATCTCCAGATCACCCTGCGGTCGCGGGTGAAGTGGGCCGGCGGGGACTGGCAGGAGGTGCAGACCGCCACCCGCGTGTTCCCCATCGGCACGTTCTGCTCGTGGGACGTCCGTTCCCCGATCCCGCAGGGCTACTGCTACGACGAGAACAAGTACCTCACCGATCGGTGGCCGGGGACGTACAAGCCGGCGTTCGAGTCGGCGGCGATCCCGGTCGTCGCCACCCAGGCGACGTCCGCCCGCACCAGGGCCGCCGCGATGCTGTCCGGCCGGCAGAAGTACTTCTACCGGGTGATGCGGGCCGGCACCGGGCCGAACCCGCCGAGCAGCGACACCTGGGAGGTGTCCCGGGTGCTCTGGCAGAAGGGCAAGGCGGTCGCGGACGCGTTGCGGCTGTTGCAGGCGTACACCGAACTGGGCTGGGGCACCGCGCTGGAACTCGACGACAGCCTCGCCGGCCTGCTCTTCGGCGGCCAGGGGTTGCCCGCCGACTACACCCGGCCGCGCAGCGACGGCGACCAGTCGGCCCACCAGCACCTGCGCAACGCGATGACGCAGGCGGTGGACAACTACGCCGACTGCGTCCAGACGTTCGACTGGAACCCGTGCGACGGGGAGCGGTCGGGCTTCGACCCGCTGCGTGACCAGGGTCAGTACGGCGCCGGCTGCGTCCAGGCCAGCGTGCCGGACAAGCCGCGCGACCCGCTGAGCGCCTGCCTGGCCAGCGCGGCGTTCGTCCGGGTCGGGCAGCTCGGCCAGCGGTACGACCACTGGTCGTCCCGGGTGCGTTCCGGCGGGCACACCGAGGGACTGCCGGAGGTGACCGCGGCGACCGACATGACCCGGGCGACCACGGTGAGCGTGCACCCGGCGGGCTGACCGCCTCCGGGCGTGCCGACCGGGAAGGGTCCCGTCGGCCCGAGCGGGTGGGACCCTTCCCCCGCCCGCCGGGCCGGCCGGGACCCTTCCCCCGCGTCGCTGGCCCCGTCGCCGTCGTAGGCGCTTCCCCCGGGTCACCGGGCGGGGTCGCCGTCCGATCGGTCCCGCCGGGTCGGGACATCCGACCCGGGTCGGCGGGACAGCCGGCGGGTGACGATGACTCGACCGTCCACCCCGCCGGCCCGCCCGGCGGTGCCACTGTGGACGGTCGACCACCTACGCTGCGGCGGACGGGTGCCGGGGGACCGGCCCCGCCGTCCGCGTACGGCACCCGAGGAGTGATCATGACCCTGACCGCTGGCGACGACCGACGGATCGTGCTGATCGCGGCCGACGACACGTTCTGCCACGTCTACCAGGACCTGTCCGACCTGCTGTCGACCGCCGACCACGGCGAGAAGCTCGCCGGGGCCGTCGAGTTCTTCGACGTCACCGGAAGGCGGCTGCACCCCGTCTTCTCCGCCGACTGGCGGCTGGAGGCCCTCGACGCCGGCACCGCCCCGGCGCAGCCCGAGGCCGTCCGGCAGCGGTTGACCGCGGTGCTCGCCCACGTGGCGCAGTACGTCCGCAGCCACCCGGACGTGCTCACCCGCTCCCGGATCACGCTGGAGCAGGCGCTGGCCCAACTGCCCCGCCTGGACGGCCCCGACCTGCCGCACGAGATCGGCACCCTGCCCGACCACCTCGAACACGACACCGGCAACTGGCTGCACAACGCGATGCACGCCGCCGGCTGGGCCGACTGACCGATCCCACCACCGACCGACACCCCGGAGGGCCTGCCGTGCCGTCGCCCATCGCCGCGCTGTCCCCGTCCCGCCGGGTCCTGGCCGGGGTGGGCCTGGTCGTCGCCGGGCTCGTCCTGGCCGGCCAGTGGTGGTACCCGCAGCCGGCGGCGCTCGGGCCGGCGGCGCTGACCGGCACGATCGCCGTCGCGTTCACCGCGCTCGGCGCGCTGGTGCTCGCCGGGCTGCCCGGTCACCCGGTCGGCCGGCTGATGCTGGCCGCCGGACTCGTCGCCGGGACGGCGGTGCTGGCGTTGAGCTGGCCGGCCCTCACCCCCGTGGCCTGGCTGGGCCAGTGGCTCTGGTGGCCGCCGTACGGGCTGATCTTCCTGGCCCTGCTGGTCTTCCCGGACGGCCGGCTGCCGGGCCGGCGCTTCCGGCCGGTCGCGGTCGGGCTGGTGGTCACCACGGCGGTGGTGGCCGTGGCGCTGGCGGTGGCCGCGACCAGCGACCCCCGGGGCCTGCTGCTGTCCGCGACGACGGCCACCGACCCGACCGCGCGACTGCTGGTGCGGGTCGCCCTGCTGACCGTCGGGGTGGAGTTGCTGCTGGTGGTCGCCGTGCTGGTGGCGCTCGCCCGACGCTGGCGGCGGGCCGTCGGCGAGGCCCGCCAGCAGCTCGCCTGCCTGCTGGCCGCCGGGGCGCTGTTCCTGCTCGGTTTCCTGCTGGACTGGCTCAACCTGTCCGGCGCGTGGGTGCTGATGGTGATCGCGATCCCGGGCGCGATGACGCTGGCGGTGCTCCGCTACCGGCTCTACGGCCTGGAACAGGTGATCAACCGCACCCTGGTCTGGCTGGTGATGAGCCTGCTGGTGATCGCCGCGTTCGTCGGGGTGGTCACCCTGCTGCGGGACCTCGTGCTGCGCGGGGACACCTCGAACGCCTCGCTGGTGGCCACCGGCCTGATCGCGGTGACCTTCGAACCGCTGCGGCGGCGGGTGCAGCGCGGGGTGAACCGGCTGCTCTACGGCGACCGTGACGAGCCGTACGCGGTGCTGGCCCGCCTCGGTGACCTGCTGGAGCGTACGGTCCAACCGGAGGCGGTGCTGCCGCTGCTGACCGGCACCATCGCCCGCTCGCTCCAGGTGCCGTACGTGGCGGTGGAACTCGGCGGGGAGCATGCCGACGACGGGCGGCCCACCCGGGTGCACGCCGCGCACGGCCGGGCCACCACCGCGCTGGAACGCTTCGACATGGTGACCCACGGCGAGTGGGTGGGGCGGCTGGTGGTGGCCCGGCGGGCAGCGGGCACCCGGTTCACCCCGGTCGAGCGGCGGCTGCTCAGCGACGTCGCGCTGCACGCCTCGGTGGCCGCCGCGACCGCCCGGCTGATCCGCGACCTGCGCGACTCCCGGGAGCGCCTGGTGACCGCCCGGGAGGAGGAACGCCGCCGGCTGCGCCGGGACCTGCACGACGGGCTCGGGCCGACCCTGGCCGGCATGTCGATGCAGGTACGCGCGGCCCGCAAGCTCGCCGCCGTCGACCAGGCCCGGCTGGCCCGCATCCTCGACGGGCTCGCCGACGACCTGCTCACCTGCACCGGCGAGGTACGCCAACTGGTCGACCAGCTCCGCCCGGCGGCCCTGGACCGGGGGTTGGAGTCGGCGCTGCGGGCCGAGTGCCAGCGCTTCGACGGCCCGACCCTGACCGTACGGCTGAGCGTGGCGGACCCGCTGCACGGGCTGCCGGCGGCGGTGGAGGTGGCGGCGTACCGGATCGTCGGCGAGGCGCTGGCCAACACGGCCCGGCACGCCGGAGCGACCTGCTGCGACGTGGTGGTGCGCCGGGGTCGGGCGCTGGTCGTGGAGGTGTCCGACGACGGCACCGGCATCGTCGCCCGCCGGCCCGGCGGCGTCGGGCTGGACTCGATCCGGGAGCGGGCCGCCGAGCTGGGCGGCGGCAGCGACATCGTCGACCGGGACCCGCACGGCACCCTGATCCGGGTCCGGCTGCCCCTGCCCCCACCCACCCCGTCCCCGCCCGCTTCCGCCCCGCCCGCTTCCGGTGATCAAGAGGTTTGCGTCAGAATCCGCCCGGAGGATGACGCGAACCTCTTGATCACCGAAGATGCCCCGCCGGGCACCGAGGGGCCACGGGTGGTCACCGAGGGGCCCGGATGATCATCGAGGGCTGCGGGGCGGCGGGGGTGGAGGACGGCGCCGCGGGAGGGGGAGGACAGTGACGGGCGAGGGGACTCGTGGCGGGGCGGTCCGGGTGCTGATCGTGGACGACCACCCGGTGGTCCGCCGGGGCCTGCGGACCATGCTGGAGGGCGAGCCCTGGGTCGACGGCGTGCTGGAGGCCGCCACCTGCGCCGAGGCGATCGGCATCGCGTCGACCGAACCGGTCGGTGTGGTCGCGATGGACGTGGCGCTGCCGGACGGCGACGGCGTGGAGGCGACCCGGCGGATCGTGCAGGGCCGGCCGGAGATCCGGGTGCTGATGGTGACCATGACCGACGACGAGGACGTGGTCGGCCGGGCGTTACGGGCCGGCGCCCGGGGCTACGTGCTCAAGGACACCGACCCGGACGTGATCGTCGACGCGCTGCGGACGGTGGCCGGCGGCGGGCTCGTCCTCGGCCCCCGGGTCGGCCCGCAGGTGCTGACCAGCCTGCGTCGCCAGCCGGTCGAGCTGCCGCCCCCGTTCGACCGGCTCACCCCGCGCGAGCGGGACATCCTGCGCCGGCTGGCCGGCGGCGACACCAACGCCCGGATCGCCCGCCACTTCGGGCTCAGCGAGAAGACCGTCCGCAACCAGCTCTCGGCCGTCTTCGCCAAGCTCGGGGTCGCCGACCGGGTCCAGGCCGCCCTGCTCGCCCGGGACGCCGGCCTCACCGGCTGACCCCGTCCCGGACGACGCCCGTCCGGGACGCCCGCCTCACCGGCTAGGCGGGAGCGGACCCGGCGATCGGTCGGGCCGGTATGAGTAGCAGGGTGACGTCGGGGAAGGAGGACGGCATGGGGACCGATGCGCAGCACGAACGACCCACAGGCAGCCCGGCGGCGGGCGTGGTGCACAGCCTGCACGAGCGGCGGCAGACCCTGGCCACCGTCGAGTCCCTGACCGGCGGGCTGCTGGCCGCCGCGATCGTGGAGATCGCCGGGGTGAGCGCCGTGTACCGGGGCGGGTTGGTGACCTACGCCACGGAACTCAAGGCGCGGCTGGCCGACGTACCCGAGGATCTGCTGGCCCAGCGCGGGCCGGTCGATCCGGACGTGGCCATCGCCCTGGCCGAGGGGGGCCGGCGGCGCTGCGCCGCCGACTGGGGGCTGGCCACCACCGGGGTGGCCGGTCCCGAGCCGCAGGACGGCAGACCGGTCGGTCTGGTCTATGTCGCGGTGGCCGGGCCGGGCGGCCCGGTGGTCCGCCAGCTCGACCTCGACGGGGGTCGGGACCACATCCGCGCGGCGGCGGTGATCGAGGCGTTACGCCTGCTCGCGACGCGTATCCACCGGGCCTTCCCGGAGCCCGGGCCGGGCCCGCGCCCCGGGCCGGCGGCGGGGGTCCCGCCGGCCGGCGCGGGTCGGCGCTGACCGGCGTTGTCCAGATCCGACAGGCGGGGTGGGATGTCGCCGGGCCGACCAACGGGTACGGTTGCGGGAAGGCTCCGGCGTACGGCGTCGGCGGCGGCGCGGTCCACCGCGTCCGGCGCGGGCGGCCATCCGCCCGGAGCGTGAAATCCCGTCAGGGGGAGGTGCGATGGTCCTGCTACGCCGGGTGATCGGTGACGCACTTCGGGCGCGCCGCCAGGGTCAGCACCGCACCCTGCGCGAGGTCTCCACCGCCGCCAACGTGAGCCTCGGTTACCTGTCCGAGATCGAACGCGGCCAGAAGGAACCCTCCAGCGAGCTGCTCGCCGCCATCTGCGATGCGCTCGGCGCCCGCCTGTCCGAGTTGCTGCGCGAGGTGAGCGACACCGTGGCGCTTGCCGAACAGTTGCCCGGCGTGCTCATGCCGGTGCAGGACGATCCGGCAGCCGCCGGTCCCGCCGCCGGCGTGCGCAAGGCCACCGGTCGGGGCGTGCGCCAGGTGACCACCGACGGTGCGGTCGCCGTCTCGGTCCGCCAGGACTCCCCACTCAAGGCCACCCTGCGCAGTGCCCGGGTCCGCCCGAGCGACCGCGACGTGGTCTGCGCCGCCTGACCCCGCCGTCCGTCCCGTGGCCGGGCTGGCCCACGCCGCGTAGTCTTGATCGCAGGCCGCCGGAGCACTCCCCACGGCACGAACGGCCCTGCTGGCGTCGGGCTGCGACGATGGGGGGCGCGTCGGGCGGGCCCGTCCGGCCCCGCTGTGGCCGAGGCGCAGCGACGCTACTGAGGGGATACCGCGGAGATGGCGAACCCGTTCGTCAAGGGCTGGAAGTACCTGATGGCGCTGTTCGGTGCCAAGATCGACGAGCACGCCGATCCGAAGGTGCAGATCCAGCAGGCCATCGAGGACGCGCAGCGTCAGCACCAGGCGCTGGTCCAGCAGGCGGCGGCGGTGATCGGCAACCAGCGGCAGCTGGAGATGAAGCTCTCCCGGCAGATGACCGAGGTCGAGCGGCTCCAGGGTAACGCCCGGCAGGCGCTGGTCCTCGCCGACCAGGCCCGCGCCAAGGGCGACGAGGTCGAGGCCGGCCGCTACGAGCAGTCCGCCCAGGTGCTCGCCACCCAGCTGGTCTCCGCCGAGCAGGCCACCGAGGACCTCAAGACCCTGCACGACCAGGCGCTCGGGGCCGCCGCGCAGGCCCGCCGCGCCGTCGAGAACAATTCGATGATCCTCCAGCAGAAGCTCGCCGAGCGCACCAAGCTGCTCAGCCAGCTCGAACAGGCCAAGATGCAGGAGAGCGTGGCCCGGTCGCTGGAGTCGATGTCGTCGATGACCGCACCGACCAACACCCCCTCGCTGGACGAGGTGCGGGACCGCATCGAGCGCCGCTACGCCAACGCCATGGGCCGCGCCGAGCTGGCCGGCAACTCCGTCGAGGGGCGGATGCTGGAGATCCAGAAGTCGACGCTGGACAGCGCCGGGTCGTCCCGGCTGGAGCAGATCCGGGCCAGCATGGCCGGCGACCAGCTCGGCAGCCGGCAGGAGCAGCCGTCGGTGCAGCAGCAGGCCCAGCCGGCCGCCCCGACGGCCGACCCGGCCGCCGCCGCCCGGCTGGACGAGATCCGGGCCAGCATGAGCCGCGACCGCGGCGTGGGGGACACCACCGCCGGCTGACCGCCGGCACGAGGAGGTACGGGTGGCCGACGAGCGAACGAGACACTTCCGTCGACTGGGCCGGTTGCGGCGCTCCGCCCGCCGGTGGAGCGTCCTGGCCGGTGGGCTCACCGGTGCGGCGGCGGTGCTGACCCCGTACGCCGGGCTGGGGCTGCCCGACGCGGCCTGGGCCGGCGCCGCGGGCAGCGCCGTC